>NZ_JAVKTS010000001.1:600000-796245 GCF_031460495.1 Tissierella sp.
AGCTTGTTCAACATCATCTACAGTAGGTGCAACGGAATTGTTCCCGCCATATATCTTCATTGCTTCACGCATATTATCACGAATACCAATATAGTCTATAATCATACCAAACTCTTTGCCAGGATTCTTTCTGTTAACTCGGCTAATAGTCTGTATCAGCAAATGTTTTTTTAGTGGCTTATCATTATACATATATGTAAGAGAAGGTACATCAAAACCTGTAATCCACATATCTACAACAACAACCATTCTAAAGTTAGATTTTTCTTGTTTAAACGCTGCATCTAAATCCTCAGAACGCTTATCATTACGTGCGCCACCTAAATAGTTATACATATTTGCTTCATCATTACTACCAACACTTGAAACCATGGCAATGAATGGCATAGGTTTTAACTCTTTAAGTTCTTCTTCCGTTATCTCAACATCTTCTGCACCTTTCTTTTCCACGAACCATTCTGGATATTTGTCTTTAAATTTCAGTAATAAATCGTAAGCTATACGTCTGCTAGAACAAACTATCATAGCTTTTTGTATTCTCTCTGGATCCCCAGCACAGGACGAAACATAATGATCATGAATATCAACAGCAAGTCGCTCCAAACGCAACGGCTCACCCAAAATCATCTCCATAGAACTCATGGCATTTTTACTTGCTTCAATATCTTCGTAAGTTGCACCATCATCAGCACATTTTTTATAGTACTGTTCAATTTCCTTAGCTTTTTCTTTATCGAGCAAAACTTTCGCAATACGAGGATGGTACTTGATAGACACTGTTAACCCGTCTGCAACAGCTTGGTCCATTGTATATCGGTCAATTTCCTCACCAAAAGTTTGGTAAGTTTCTGCAATTGGCGTACCTGTAAAACCTACAAAAGTAGCACCTGGAAACGCTTCCTTTAATACTTTTGCATAAGGCTTAGACACCATAGCTTTCATGTTTTTGTCTGTGTCTTTGCTGAATTGAATCTTTTTAGCATGCTCAATTTGAGTTCTGTGGGCTTCATCTGAAAAACATATAATATTCTTTCGGTCATTAATAAGGCCAATTTTGTCATCTTCTCTGTCGCAGAATTTCTGAATAGTACAGATATAAAATCCACCACTCTGTCTTGCTCCGAGTTCTTGCCTTAAATGAGCTCTATTTTTTACAACCGAGACTTCACCAAGATTTAAAAATTCCTTACTTTTTGTAAATAATTTTGCACCTTGTTTTTGTAGTTCATCTCTGTCGACAATTAAAACAATAGTTGGAGAACCTATTTCAGAAACATCAGTACAACGGAGTGCAAGTTGACGAGCAAGAAAAGCCATTGTATAGGTTTTACCACATCCAGTTGCACCAAAGTATGTACCGCCTTTGCCACTACCTGTGACAACTGAATTCACAATACTTTCTTTTAAAAGTTTAGCCGCAAAAAACTGAGGATACCTACATACAATTTCACGCTCTTCGGTATCATAAATACTATCTTGGAAATATATATAATCTCTAAAAATCTCAAGAAAACGAGCAGGACTATATACACCCTTTATCATGGTTTCTGTTTCAGCAAAAGGAAGAGTAGAAATTTCATCACCATCATTTACACGACGCCAAGCATAGAAATGCTCATAAGGTGTGCGGACAGTTCCAAGTCTTGTTTTAACACCGTCAGAAATACACGCTAACGGACAATAATGCAAAAGATGTGGAATATCTCTCCAATATCTTATATTTACTTGTTCCCATGCATCATAAATTGTTGCACGAGCGTCTGCTGGGTTTTTAAGCTCTATTACACAAAGTGGCATACCATTTACAAACAAAAGAACATCAGGTCTGCGATTTTCTTTCTGGCCATTATTGGTATATTCCACAGTAAACTGATTAACGGCACGAAAAATATTATTGCTTGGGTCTTCAAAATCAATCAAAGATACCATTCTTGCCATTCCATCTTGAGGCGTGAACTGAACACCATCTACCATCCACCCATAAACCTTATGTAAGGTAGCAAAATCACTTTCACTACCTACAAGGCGAACAGCATCAAAAATCTCAGCAACCTCATCTTCATTTAAGTAATGGTTTGTATCTGCCATAAATGTTTTGAAGTCATCTTCAATCAATACATCTCGTTTAACAGAACGTTTTATATCGTTTCCAGAAAGATACTGCCAACCCTCAGCCTCTAGAAAGCCAAGAAAGGCATACTCATATTCTGATTCACAGTATCGTCCATTGTATTCTTTTAATTTAGCCATATATTATGCCTCCTTTAATTTTTCAGCTTCTTCTATAGAGCCTTTTATTAGGATTGGGCAAATATCTTTAATCTGCGCTTTAAGCCTTTCATTAATTTGTTTTCTTGAAATATAAACAATATAAATATTTGCAGCACTTTTTTGATGTTCAATATCTGGAATAGGAATTGTAATATCACCAATTTCATCAAAACTCACAACATCTCTTGTAGAACCCCATGAATTAAAGCCAAGATATCTTTGTGTCTCAGGTCGTGATAACCATAACATGAGATATTCAGGATATAATTCATTTTCATCATTTATTTGAAAGACTTGATATGAACCAGATATAACGCAGTCTTCGCCATCTCTTAATGCTAAAGGTAGTTTTGTTCCATTTGCTTTCATTACTTTGTTATAAGCAAATTGTCTATGCTGAACTATTTTTCCTTTTTCAAAGTCTTCAGCAACTCTTTTGGGTTCAATGAATTGCATATTAATATCAACTCCCCGTGCAAGTTTAACCTTATTTCCATCATTTCGTTCATCAACTTCCGATAAATAAGTTTTAATCTTTTTACAAGGCATATTTCTTCTTAAATCCTCAATATAAGCATCGCAAACCAGTTTCAAATCCTCAAGCCCACGCTCATAGCATTGCTGATTTGCAAGCATAGCATTATAGACATCTACATATTTTTGTTGAATTGGAAGTGGTGGAATTGTAATGGATACATCACACATTTCACCCCAATTAAAGAACTCCGTTGCACTTCCCCAAGAATCCCATCTTGAATATCTATCAAATTCTGGTCGATTAAAAAATATAAACAAATATTCTGGTAATATGACTTCTATATCAGAAACCTTAAAAACCACATAATCTTCCGTAACAATAAATTCTTCACCTGTATTATTAAAACCTAACCCTATTTTCTCGCCCATTCTCGTCGTTCGACGGTTAAACACAAAATTTTTATTTCCTACAATTTGAAATTTATCAAAATTTCTATCAGAAATATCGGCTTTTGTCTGTTGAATCTGTTTTGAGTTTGAAATACCTCTAACATCATTAATTCCATATTTTAAATCAGTATTTCGATTCTCAACTCTTTCAATATATTTACCTAGTTTTTCTTTAATCAATCTCATAGCCAATCCCCCTAAATGCATCTTCCAACATTTGCTGGGATTTTTTTTCAGCTTTCATTATATCCTGCATTTCTGTCTGAATACGAGCCATTTCCTTTTCATAATCAATATTTAGGTCATTATCAATAAATTCTATATATTTGCTTGGAGTAAGTGCCCAGCCTTTTATTTCAATCTCAGCAATACCCACACTTCGATAAAGTTCAGGTGCTTCGAATTTTGTTCCGTCACATCCTTCGCTTTGCCATGTGTGATAAATATCAGCTGCTTTTTCAATCTGCTCTGGTATCAATCGGACTTTCTTTTTATTTTCACCTTTAACAGGGTTTTCTGTCCATTGACGCAAATCCATAAAGAGTATTTCATGTTCACGATTACGGTGATTTCTTCCATGATAGTTACCACCTTTTTTATTTTGGTTTAAAATCCAAAGGGTAACGCTAATATCAGTAGTAATGAATAATTCTCTTGGCAAAACAACAATTGCTTCCACCTTATCATTTTGAATAAGTTTTTTACGAATCTCTAAAGTGTCACTATCATTTAATGCACCGTTAGCAAGCAAGAACCCTGCGATACCGTCTGCTGGTTTTAAGTGGGAAAGCATATGCAAAATCCAAGCATAGTTTGCATTGCTTTCTGGAGGTGTAACATAGTCTGACCAACGAGCATCATTTTTTAAATTGTCATTATACCAACCTTTAAGATTGAAAGGTGGATTTGCCATAATGTAGTTAAAATACAAACCTTTGTGTAAATCATTAGTAAAAGACGAATCACTAGTTTCACCAAGATGGTGACTAATTCCACGTAATGCAAGATTCATTTTTGCAAGACGATATGTGGCTGGTTCCTTTTCCTGTCCATAAATGTTTATGCTATTAATATTACCTTGTTTTGATTTTACAAGTTCAGCACTTTGAATGAACATACCGCCAGATCCACAAGCGGGATCATATAGAGTTCCTTCATATGGCTCAATCATAGATGCAATAAGCTCTACAACGTCATGAGGAGTGTAGAATTCTCCTTCTTCTTTTGTAGCATTAACAGCAAATTCTTTAAGGAAGTATTCATATACATGTCCAATAAGGTCTTTTTCTTCTCCAAATGCCTTGTGACTAATTTTATTTACTTCATCAATAATTTTCTTTATGTCGTTAGGTGCAAGGTTTCGTGTTGTAAATGTGCCTTCGACAAAACAACCTTTCAAGTCTTTTGAATCTGTCGCAATACTATGAAGAGCAGTATCAAGTGCAACATTAAGTTTTGGTGCAGGTGTATTGATAATAGTTGACCAGCGTGATTCTACTGGCAGATTATATGTTCCATCTGTAAAGGTAGCATCATCAAAAAATGCTGATCTAATATTTTCATCCTCAGGATCTAGTCCTTGTTCAATTAAAGTCTGACGAAGCTTTTCAATTCCATCCTCGTACTTTTCACCAATAAAACGTAAAAAAACAAGTGTAAGCACCATGTCACGCTTCTCGAAGAACGAACCTGAGTTACGTGCTGCACGTAGAATATCTCTACAATTAAATAAAATATTATCAATGTTTATTGCCTTTTCATCAGCTTTCTTCTTTGCCATATTATATTTCCTCACCCTCTATATTTTCGTCTGAAACAATTTCTATTACATCTGCAAAATCAACATTTAGTGCTGTACAAACTTTTACCAGCACTTCCATACTTACATACTCATTTTTAGATAACTTTGCAATTGAAGAAGAACTAATACCTGCAATCTTTTGTAAATCTCTTTTTTTCATATCTCTATCTATAAGCAATTTCCATAGTTTTTTATAGCTTACTTTCATAATGTACCTCCTATGTAATCATTATTTTAGATTATAACATAAAATCTTTGCAAACACAAACATTGTATTGTGTTTGCAAAGATTTTTTTTGCATATGGATTTTTGTTATACAGGTTAAAAAACAACATAAAACCTTTGCCTGTGATTTGGGAGAAAAAATAAATTTTAAATCCACCGGAAAACCTCACTTAAATTCTGCTTAGCTAGATAGAGAGATAATTTTATGGTACGAAACCTAAATTCACAAACAGAGATAAGAGTATGTTCTCGCAAGGCAAATATGAATGCAAAACAATTCTTACTACTAAAAATGGTGAGCCTGTTGGTATTTCACAGAATTCAGATCCCACCTTTCCAATATGGAAAGTGCAACATGGCTATTCTAGCGTGGTGTTTGCTACTTATGACGATGCAATGGCTTATTGCAAAGGGCGTTTTTGTAACCTTGACGGAGAGTTGGTGTAACCTATGGAACAAACAAAATATCATCCTTTAGTCGATTGTGACACTGATGGGGCAGAGAAAGTTCCTATGTTTTGTAGTACCGATGCAAACACCATTAGCCGAATTAAGATTATATGGAACTGCATAGGTGAATTTAACACACCAACGGATACTGAAAATGAAAAATATCGGCATAGCCGGTAATCACTTACCAAACTATGCCGATATTTTTTAAAGCATAAGATCCCTAAGTTGCACCCACTAAATGGGGCTCTATTTTTATGTCCTTTTCTTTGGAATCCAATAGTCAATGTACTAGTTGATAAACCAGCTAATCATTGATCGTTTTGCCTAATCATTGCAAAGAGTAACGACTTGTTAGATATTTTATTCAAACGTGGCATTTTGTAGAGAACATTCTGCATTGTAGTTGCAACAGTCATACAAATTTTCAGCATATTCATTTAGAATGTACTTCGTATTGGAAGTAAATCACTACAGAACAATGACTGGGTGGGATTTCCATTAAGAGGGAGCGGTTAAAATGAATCTAGTTCTAAAAGTATGCAGGAGTGCAATCAAGGAAACGAAATTAGAAATTATATGCATCAAGGATCTGGGCAACGAACAAGGTGGCAGTAAAAAGTCTAATAACACAAAGGAAATTAATCATTACAACAAAATTAGAAAACGAAATGAGCTCACTGACTTAGTAGGCATTATTACTAAGGATGGAGGTGCTCATTGATGGCAGAAAAGAAGTTGATTATAGGGGCAACAGAAACTACAGAGATTATTTATATTGGCTCAAATCTTAAAGCCAAAGGTGGTAAAAGAGAAATGCAGGGTTATTATTTAGGTGATAAAACTTCTGAATTTAATTACGATAAATATGGCCGTCAAGTTCATGAGAAAGAAATTATTGTAGGCAAATATCATGCTAAGAATTATAAGCAACGCAATAAAAATAGGCGTAACCTTGTTAAAGAACTCATCGAGAATAATTTTCAAACAAGAAAATGTATGATGATAACTCTGACATTTGCCAATGTTGTAAAAGATCACCCACAGAGCACTAGTTTAAGTAGCAAAGAAAACAATTTATTTCAGGAAATTTATCAAGACTTGAAAATAATAGAGGACAATTTCTTAAAAACAATGAACGATATTTTTACACCAAACAATGTAATAGGAAATAAAGAAAAAATGAACGACCTATCTTATGACAGTAAATATCACGATCTAAAAACCTGCAACAAAGAGTTCAAAAAATTTATACAGAAAATGAACTACAGATATGAAAATTTTAAATATGTTGCAGTTATGGACAAGCAGGAAAATGGCAATTGGCATTATCACATTATATGTAACCTTAACTATATTGAATATAACGAACTTAAAGGAATTTGGAACTTGGGTGGAGTGTTTATAGCTAAAATTGGATGCAAAAATCAGCTGCTTAAAGTAACGAATTATCTTAAGAAAAATATGGTTAATGCAAGATTATATTTAAAAGGTCAAAAGGGTTATCTGGCTTCTAAGGGGTTAAATAGAAATATTGTTCTCCGTTCATGGGCAACAAATGAACAAACAGAATTCCAAGAACAAGCACAACGCCTTGAGGAAATAAAGAAAGAAGTTGAATATAGCAAAAAACGCATTTTTGAACATAATTATTCTACATGGGAAACGTGTGATGGCTATCCTATAGAAATAAATCGAAATTGTATATTTAAATACTATACCTATTCAATTGAATCTAAAGAAAACTTTACACTTATGGATACTGCCATAAGAAAACATGGCCAATAGCATAGTAGTTTCTTTATTTATCAATAATGATGTGAATTAGACGTAAAAATCTTTGAAAAAAATTAAGAAATATGAGAGAACCCAAATACCAAAGCCGCAGCTTGGGCGGCACGATGTAAACTGAAGGGTAAAAAAGAGGTCTGCTATATAAAAAGTACCTCTTTCCCCCTTAAATGAATGATATGACATTCTATAAATTGGCACAAGCCAGCTCCCAAGCGTAGTTCACAATAACCAAAAACCAATAAAGAATGGAGGGGGAATACCATGATTATTATGATGCCAGAGATATCAATAATATTAGATATTGATAGTAAGCTGACAAAGACACCAGCTATGTGGTCACTTGCATTGGCATTGAACTGCACCCTAGGGTATTATACAAAAAAACATGATAAAAAATTGTTGAATGTAATTTATGATGATCAATCAGCAATCATATCAGTAAATGGTGCTGCACTGATGTTGCAGGCAGCCACAGATCAGGAAACTATGATTATTACGGGCAAGGCTGTAAAAGAAGGAGCAAAGATAACTATAATGACACAGCTTAGTTTTGATATTTACTTTTTCGCAGTATTACAAAGTAATTTGTTACAGTCACTGCCGGTGGTAACAGATGATTCTTTGCAGCATGACTTAAGATTATTAAAGAGGGTAAAAAATCCAAGTGTTGCTACGCAAAAGTTATTTCATGGCATGGTATTAGAGATGAGAGGTGAAATGAATGATACATATTGATATGACCAAAACAAATTTGACAGATAAGCAGGCGGCAGAGTTTATGCTGGACATATTAGAACTATCTAGAAAGGAAGAAATTGTGGTTAACGACATTCGATTTAAAAGCAGAACAGCGTAAGTAAAAGAAATGATTCGCGTTGAAAAAGGAAGAGAAGTTTTTTTAAATGCTTTGGAAGAACTAGTTGAAATTGCTGCTCAGCTTAAAAGTTCTTCCAGTATGGCTTCTAATGCTCAAATTGCTAAGCTCCGAGAAGATGGGGAGGCATTAAAGAGTTTAGCAATCTATATGGAAAATGCACAAAATGAAGATTGTAAGGATAATTGCTGCATTCTGAAAACTGGTTATGAAAGCAAATAAGCATTTTTCTGTACCCCTACCCTGTTTATTCAAAAGGAAATACATGCACTATGGGCGAGTTCTTCCACATATCAGCTGAATAATGACAAAGGTAGGTTTTAGTTAGATAAAATTTAGTTAACTAACTAAATTTTAATTTAATATGAGTTTAAAAATGGGAATGTAAGGTGAGAAAATTGGTGTTTGAAGAAAAATATTTGCTTGAATAGAAAAATATATGTGAAAGAGTGAGATAGATAGATGACAGAAAAGAAAATTTCCATAGAAAACATTGAGAAAAAATAAATGAGCTGCTTGCTAATCAAGAATTGTTGCTGAAGCATTTGCAATTGCAATCTGGCAGAAAATTAAAAGGTTCTAGCCTTAGAGAGCAGGTAAAATACTTAACGGAACAAGGCTATTCTATACGAGAAATAAGTTCTATGCTTAAATGCTCAACTACTACAGTGTCAACCAAAAGAGCAGAGATTAAGGCAATGGATAGTTTAGAGGTGCAATAAGTAGTGTTATGTTTCATTTATTTGGTTATGCCAACATAGCTAAAATCTAAAATATCGAGAATTTTTGCTCTAAAATTATAAAAGGGTGTTAAATAGTACAACGCTCTAAAAGGTGTATCAAAATTCCAATATAGTTTTATTGGAACGATTTTTGTGCCATATGGGTATATTGGCGGTTTGCTCTATTAAGGTATACTCATATGGACAGGGTGATTTTTAGAGTTTTGGAGCTTTAATAATACTTGTTATATGGAGGAATTGACTATGAAGGTAGGATATATTCGTGTATCAACCACAGAACAAAATACGGAACGGCAAAAAGCAATTATGCAAGGTCTAGAGGTAGAAAAATTATATACTGATATGCTATCAGGAAAAAATACAGACAGGCCACAGCTTAACGCACTACTAGCTTTGTTCGTGAGGGTGATACCGTAGTGGTTGAGAGTTATTCAAGGCTAGCACGTTCTACAAAGGATTTACTGGACTTGGTAGAAAAGCTGAATCAGAAAAAAGTGCAGTTTATCAGTCATAAAGAAAATATTGACACATCAACACCACAAGGACGATTGATGTTCACTATGTTTGCAGGGCTGGCGCAGTTTGAGCGTGAATGCCTGTTGCAGCGGCAGCGTGAAGGTATTGATATTGCTAAGCAGCAAGGTAAATACAAAGGTAGACCTAAGAAGTCATTTGATAACTTCACGGAGTTATATGCTTCTGTAAAAAATGAAGAAATAAGCATATCTAAGGCAAGCAAGCTATTAGGGGTATCACGCTCAACCTTTTACAGGAAAATGAAGGAGCATGAGGATAGCAGTGAGATTGATTTTGGATAACTTCTCCCCTTCTGACCTAGAGAAATCTTTGGTATACAGTATGGGGAAATTGAATAACAGAAACTACTTGTCTACATTATGCTAAAATTGAAGTCGATTGTGAGTATTTAATTGGTTTCTAGAATCAGTAAAAAGCAATGTAATAAAAAAGTATATCAATATTAATTTCCCATATAGTACAGTTTGGATTAATTGGAGTTACAGTGAAATGAAAAGGACTTATATTTAAAGATAGTAAATTTCTAAAGTTTGTCGGGATTAAGAAAATGGAGGTTAAAGGCATGAATTATATGAAGTACTACGAAAATTATAATTTTGATGATATGTCTCAAGACGACTTGATTAAAGAGATATTGCGTTTAAATTGGTTTGTAGATGAAATGCAAAAAATGATTGATAAACTTGAAAAGGTCAACGGTACGTTAATGAAAAAACACCCTGCATTTAAGGAAAATATAAATACTGATGATATTATGGATAAACTAGTGGCTGGCGATAGTCTTACTAAAATAGGCAAATACTATGGTTGTGATAAAAAGACAATTAAAAATCGGCTATATCGAGAGCAGTGGACGGATAAGGATATTGCAAAACTAAGGCAAGGAATTGATGTACGCAAAGAGGATTGGTTTAATAATGGATATTAATTGATAGGCGGTTGTTCAAAGATATATGCAGAGAAAGAAATAATTCGGGGAAAACAGATTCACCGGGGTTACGATAGGAGTATTAATAAAACAGAATAGCCATGAAATCCGAGCTTGGTGAATTTTATGGCTCATATTCTTTCTGTTCCCTTAATAGATATAAATCAACCAACAAACAAAACTAGTCGAAGACATAATTGCTTATTTACCCAAATAAATTTCTTACTGCATTATTGGAAATATATGTTATAATAAACACTAACAGATTATTCTGACAATAACGGGAAGTTATATAAATTGTCATAAAATATATAAAAAGTAAGGAGGAGGATATTATGGGAGGAAAAGAAGCGTCACGAGGATTCTTATATCAAGCCTTTGCTTCAGTTCTTGAAGCTTTGTACAAAGAGAGCTGGGATAAAATTTATATAGAGATGCACTCTGCTAACGATAAGGTTGATATTGCACTAGAAGAAGACGGAAAAATTATTAGAAGTATTCAAGTTAAATCGACAATAAATACTTTCAGCAAAGAATCTGTGAAAAAGTGGTTACAGGATCTTATCAAAGATGATGTAGGTACGATAGAATTTGAGCTTTTTTTAATAGGACAATGCGATGATGAAGCTATTACATTTATAAATTCTATGGACAAACTTCAAAGTGACAAATTGGATGGCAAAGCGAGAACATCACTAAAAGGATTTGATACAAGTATTATTAAAGGTAAAATAATAAAGTTTACATGTCTTCCATTTAATGTTAACGTATTGGAAAAGATTGTTAGAGATTCTTTACATCAATACATTTCATATAGCAATCGAACTTTGACATTTGATCAAATAAGTTTCATCGCTTCGGCTACTGTAAACGATCAGATGATTTCTTCAACACACGGAAATGGTATTGATAGAAAAGTATTTGACGAAGAATTAGAAAAGCGCATTTTTCTAGTCGCAGATAAATATACACCTAAAAGGGTATCAATCGGGGTAAAAAGCTTTTCTCGTGGCACAGGGCAATTGGAAAATGAAACTCAGAGTTGCTTATCACTAATTGATAAATTTGATGGTCGCAATTTAAAATATGGGTATGACTGGAATATAGATATTTATAAAGAATTGGATGGATTCCTGATTTCCAACACATGTAATAAACAAGCGTATCAAATATTTTTAGAGACCCACTCATCTATAGCTTTTGCCTCAGGAAGATTATTTGATAGTAAGTCGGGAGTTAATATTTTTCCAATACAACGATCATCAACTAATGGTACTATATTATGGGATGTAAAACTATCATCTAATGAAAGTTACCCTAACTGGGATATTTCTCACGAAGGATTAAATGAAGGTCAGTATGATTCTGCATTAATATTAAATGTTACTCGAAATATATATGATGACGTAATACACTATATAAAAGAAAATAATTTGTCAATTGGGCGTGTTATTAAATGTACGCCAAATATAAACGGTGCTACAAACTTCTCGATTAAAGACGGAACGCATGCAACTGTTTTAGCTAATTCAGTTTATAGCGCTATCGCACAAAGAAGCACGGCTGAACGGCGTGCAACATTACATATTTTTGCTGCTGCACCAAATGCATTTATGTTTTTCTTAGGACAGAATTCAAGAGGATTTGGTAAGTGTATTTTGTACGAATATGATTTTGACCAGCGAGACTCGTGTTCGTATTTATCATCAATAGATTTTACAAATTAAAGGAGGATTATTATGTCTACTGTACCATCATATTTTAAAGATTTTTTATCCAACATCCGCTTAACAGACAATCAGGTGAAGGATTTAAAGACAGGACATACAACATTAAGGAAGAGATTAGAGGAAGATGAAACATTATCTGAAATAATAGTTAGCACCTTTCTACAAGGTAGTTACAGAAGATCAACAGCTGTGAAGCCTAAAAATGGGAACAAGTCGGATGTAGATGTTATTGTTGTAACTAAATTAGATTCTGAGGAGTATACACCGGAAGAAGCTTTAAATATGTTTATTCCTTTTTTAAATAGGTATTATAAAGATAAATATAGAATTCAGGGTAGGTCAATCGGCATAAGTTTAAGTTATGTTGATTTAGATATTGTGCCAACCTCGGCACCTAGCGAGAGTGAAGCAGGCATACTCCAAGATAACGCTATAATTTCCGAGTATACTATTGAAGACTTTCAGCAAAAGTCACTTATGAAGTCATATGACAAAAACTTATTTGAAAGTGTTTATAACATATTTTGTGAATCGGACAGTGAACCTCAATGGAAATCCGAGCCGCTTTTAATTCCTGATCGTGAAGCCGAAAAATGGGATGAGACACATCCGCTTGAGCAAATTCGCTGGACGGTTGAAAAAAACAAGAATTGTAATTCTCACTATATAAACGTTGTTAAAGCATTAAAATGGTGGCGCAAAACCCAGTACCCAGATGTAAAGCACCCAAAGAGTTATCCTTTGGAACATTTGATTGGAGATTGTTGTCCAGATGGCATTAATAGTGTGGCCGAAGGCATAGTGCTAACACTTGAAAAAATTGTTGCTGAACACCCTACCAAACCATTTTTAGCTGATAGGGGTGTCCCCGAACATGATGTTTTTGAAAGGATAACAGATGATGAATATTCTGATTTTTACGATACTGTTTGTTATGCTGCAATAGTATCACGAGAAGCTTTTGATTGTACTGAATTATACGACAGCGTTTGTAAATGGAGAGAATTATTGGGAAGCGAATTTCCTCCTGCTCCTGAGCCTTCAAAAACCAATTCTACAACGGGTTTTACTGCTCGTACTGAAAAGTCAACCGCTATTCCAGAAGGAAGATTTGCATAAATGGAAGAAAAACAAGTTCTTAATATTTTAAATCGTGCTCGAAGAGCTTTGGACTCTTTATCGCAGGTTGAAATACTAGATGATTGGCAATTTGAAAACGAATTAAAGGTTTGGTTTTTGCACTTAGGCATATCGATTGAATATGAGACCTCCTATTTTCCTCAAAGGTCACAGTGGTATATCGTTGTTGAATCTAGGTATCCAAAGGGAAGAATTAAAGTATATCCTGATGTTGAAAACAGTATAAAAGAGACTTTATATCATCAATCTAACAATTCCAAAATCGAAAAAAATGGGCTGTGGAGAAAAGGGGCATTATGTCTAGAAGTAAATACATTATCAAATTTCCAATCAGAACCATATAGTGTTGATGAACGCTTGCTACATCATGTAAAAAGGGCAATTGGCTGGCTCGAGTTAGCAGCAAAAGGCATATTAGTTTCAGATAACGAGCCATTTGAGTTACCTGATTTTTCCTTGAGCAATATATTGGATTTGCAATTTGCTTTTTCGGAAGATGTGGTTACTTATATGCAATGGGAAAGTACCGACTGTCGGTATGGAATAGCAGAGTTAGATGTGTATAAAAGTAAACCATTTGTATACTATGTTAAGGCGTTCATGTCTTTAAACAACAATATTGAACATTATACACAATGGGGTAAGCATCTTTCTAAAAAGACGATATTCCCTCCAATTAAAGCTCCATGGATACTTTTGAAACAACTTCCAGTGATTAATGAATGGCAAGCACCAGAAACGATTGGCGACTTAATAGATGCGTTCAGAAAACAAGATATTGATATCATTGGTATTCTGCAAAAACTTGTATCGGAAGTTCGAGATGGGAAGCGGCACTTGCTATTACTTGGCTTTCCTATTCCTAAGGTTTTCGGAGGAGAAACTGAGATTATTTCTTGGAAGGCACTTTATTTGCCTGTTGTATCATGTGGTAAAAAGACAGCAAAAGGATTTAGAACAAATGAACATGGGTGGTGGATGCGCGACAAATGTGAAGTGTTTACTAAAAACACCAAGTTGGAGTGGATTGTTTCGGAAAATTGGAACCAACAAGAAATATCGCAAAGAGGAAAAATGGATGATTTATTACAGCGAAAAAGTATATTGCTTATTGGGGCAGGTTGTATTGGTGCATCAATAGCAGAAATTCTTATTAGGGCAGGTATATATAATCTTACTGTTTCTGATTCGGATATATTTGAAATTGGAAATTTATCTCGTCATACTTTAAACCTAAATAATATTGGGGAACTTAAAGAATTATCATTATATAATCATCTTAATATGCTAAACCCACATGCCAATGTTGAAGTGATTAATAATAAACTTGATATGGACGATAACCTCAATATTAATATGGAATTGGATAAATACGACATAATCATTGACTGTACTGGCACAAATAGTGTGCTTGAAATTTTACAAAAAAATAAATTTAAGAAAAAGTGCATTTTGGCTTCGGTATCTGTAGGTTTGGGAGCAAAACATTTATATATATCTATTATGCATGGTACATCTTTCAATTTTGATTCTTTCAATGATTTAATTTACCCGTATATTCAAGAGGAAAAGGATTTATATGATAACTATAATTTGCCAAGGAACGGGATTGGTTGTTGGCACCCTACTTTCCCTGGGCGAAGTGATGATATTTGGCTTGCAGCGTCAACTTCGGTAAAGGCAATCGAAAGTTATATTTTGAGTAAATCAGAGAAGACACTGTCCCTTATTTATGAGCAAAAAAATGAAAATGGAATTTTTGAAGGTTATCTGTTGGTGAATAGAAATGAAAATGAGTGATTTATTTTTCCAGGATAAAAATCAATTATATAGTATCAATCTAAATAAAATTGCATATGAGAAGATGCTTAAATATTGTACTAAATCAAATCCTTATGAAACAGGTGGTATTTTACTTGGTAATTATTCAGCAGATCAGTCAACGGCAAATATTTTGCAAGCTACTCCACCACCTAAGAATTCTAAACATTTAAAATGCAATTTTTGCAGAGGCACTGATGGATTACAGAAAGTCTTAGACTCGGCATGGATTCAAGGTCAATATTATATTGGAGAATGGCATTACCATCCCAATTCATTACCTATACCTAGTAGTACGGATATAAACCAAATGATAAGTCTAGCAAATGATAAAAAACTAATGTGTCCAGAACCAATATTGATTATTATTGGTGAACGTAATCTTAATTGGAGTGTTCATGCTAGTATCTTTACAAATTGTGGTTATACCATCCTTCATAGAAAATAAATTTAAAATTTCTAATTGTGCATGGAAAATCTATAACAGCCTAAAATCCAAGAATAATGGGTTTTAGGCTGTTTTTTTATTTGTAAAAATATTTTTTTGTTTCTATACTATAAACAAGGGTATAAAATCAGCTCTCCAAAAACTAAAAGCATGGCTCGAAACATTATGAAAAATGATATCTAAACCTTCCTCCAAAATCAGCGTTATTGTTATTTTAGGAGGTGTTTCAAATAAATGGAAGTGGAAAATAAGAAAATTACGAAACAGAGCAAAAAGCTAAAAGAACCTGTGATAAAAGATGCTATAAGCTCTATTTCCAGAGAGGAATTCGTGGGTTTAAGCGGCAAGGTGGATTCTATCCATGAAAAATTTGACGGTATAGTCAGTAAATTGGAAATGACCAATCATATTTGCAGGATCCTAATTGAAATGGTCAGTGGTATAGACCCGGGAAGGAAGAACCTGACTAATCTTGAACTGGTTAAACTTCGCAACGAGGGTGTTAAGGTCAAGGATTTAGCGAGAATGCAGGGTATCAGCCAATGCGCCATGGGGAGAAAACTAAAAGAATTAAGAGAGGCAGGTGTGCTACATGATCGAGAAGCAGAAAATGATTGAAGTAGCAATCAAAAATATGGTCAATAGCCATATGAAGAACTATAGCAAAGATTTAATTCTATGTGCAGAAATATTAAATCAGATTACAGAGAAAGGATTCGTGTTTGACTATACAAGGTTTAGCCCGGATGTTCAAAAGCTTGCAAGTGATATAGCATATCATATATTTCAGATGGAAGAAGTGGTAAACAGTGTAATCAAAAATGAGCGAAATAATCAACGCTATGCAGACGAACACATTGGCGAATTATACTGTGGTGATGATGAGGCTGACCAGCCAGAGAAAGAAAATGAGCCAAAGTTTGAATTTGACGACATTGGGGACTTCTTCCCCATCACTGATAATTGTGAAAGTTTATCTGAGGTTTTAAGCTGCATGGAGATACCTCATATTATTTTTGACGGCATTGGGTACTGTTTTAACGGTAATTATTATTCTATTGTTGATTCTGGAATTGAGCGGATGGTGCTCAAGGTTACTAAAATCCAAGAAAGCGATATAGACCCGCTTTGCTTGGAGATTCTTAAAAATCAGATGTAATACATAGTAGACAAAAGGAAAATGTATTTTGTCTATATGCGGGTTGTCAGAATTATAGTGTGGGTAATGTCCAGAACTAACCTACGGGGTTTCCAGAGGGTTTTAGTACAGGGTTAAGGGGGTTGTATAGATTGGGGGTTAAAATTGATCCAGAGCAAACCAAGAGGGTTTTAAATGTGAGGGGTGAAAATTTAAAGCACCTATACAGGAGAGAGGTTTATAAATGAGGGTTGTTTATGTAGAGCCAAACAAAATAGCAGAAATAAAGAAGATAGATTCGGGTCTTAAGGCTATGCAAAAAGTTGTAGGTGGTTATATCGAGGCGCTGTATCCATTTGCAGACCCTGTAGCAATTGTATGTAACGAGGAAGGGAAAATAAATGGACTGGAGCTAAACAGAGGACTTGCTGATGACAAAGGGGATTTATACGAAATCATAGCTGGTACTTTCTTTATCTGTTTAGCAAGACCTGATAGCGAAGATTTTGAAAGTCTTACAGATGAGTTAGCCAGCAAGTATCTGGAAATGTTCAAATATCCTGAAGTGTTTATGATGGCCAATGGGAAACCGATATCTGTAAAGTGGGGGCAAATGGATCATAATTAAAAACTTGAACTACCAAGAGCAGGTGGCAGTTATCTTTTTTAGAGATAATTCGCCACCTGTTTTTAATTTGGGATCTATGGTTAAAGACTTGTATCAGAACGTCATTTAGTCACCTAATCGTGTAATAAGAACCCTAATCATTGGTAGTTTAGTGCTTAGACTTGCGTCAGAACGTCTTTCTATTACATAGCGTAAATCAAATTTAAGGAGAGATACGCTATGAAAAAAGTGGAAGCAACCAATCAAAATAATTTCAAAGTAAAAAAAGATGCGACTTTTGAGCGTTGCGTAGATTTTATGGTAAGAATGATAGAGAAATACGGTGACGAAGTGGAAATGAGATAGCATCATAAATTTAGAAAGAACTCTTTTAGGGTTCTTTCTAAATTTATATATATATATTTCAAATAAAATCCGATATAATAGTTGGGACAGAGAATTACTGTTAAGTGTTTATCTAAAGGGAGTGATATAGATGAATAAGAGGTGTTACATATATACAAGAGTTTCAACAGAAATGCAGGCTGATGGGTATAGTTTAGATGCTCAAAAAGACAGACTTATAAAATATGCGTATGGTGCGGATTTACATATTGTAGGCGAGTATTCTGATGCAGGGTCTGGGAAGAACATTGATGGAAGACCTAATTTTTTAAGAATGCTTGAAGATATAAAAGAAGGAAAAGACAAGATTGAATTTGTACTGGTTTTTAAGCTATCAAGGTTTGGAAGAAATGCAGCAGATGTTCTATCTTCCTTACAAATTATGCAAGATTACGGAGTCAATTTAATCTGTGTTGAAGATAGTATTGATAGCAGTAAAGATAGTGGAAAACTCATGATTTCCGTCTTGTCTGCGGTTGCTGAAATAGAACGGGATAATATATTAGTTCAAACTATGGAAGGTCGTAAGAGAAAAGCAAGAGAAGGCAAATGGAATGGGGGGTTTGCACCATATGGTTATAAACTGATAGATGGGGAACTATTAATAGCAGAAGATGAAGTAAAAGTTATAGAAGTTATTTATGAGCAATTTACTACTACAAATATGGGTATAAATGCAGTAGCTTCCTATCTTAATAATAATGGATATAAAAAGAAAAAACGTCAAAATGGTACGCTTGAAGCCTTTTCTGCTTCTTTTGTAAAGGCTGTTTTAGATAATCCTGTTTATTGTGGTAAACTGTCATATGGTAGGAGAAAAAACGAGAAAGTACAAGGTGAACGAAATAAATTCCATATTGTAAAGCAGAAAGAGTTCCCCATTTATAACGGAATCCATGAGGCAATAGTATCAGAAGAATTGTGGCAAGCAGTACAAGAAAAGCGGAAACAAACAGGATTTAAGTATGAGAAGAAATATAGTTTGGATCACGCAAATATTTTGTCTGGTATACTGAAATGCCCAAATTGTGGGGCTTCCATGTATGGTAATGTGAATAGGAAAAAGAAGAAGGATGGGACTTATTATAGGGATTATTTCTATTATGCTTGCAAACATAGAATGAGTGTAAATGGTCATAAATGCGATTATAAAAAACAATGGGGTCAAGCTAAAATAGATGATGCTGTTGCAGATGTTATTACTAAACTGGTACAGAATGAAAAATTTGAGAAAGCAATAAAAGATAAAATAAATTCTAAAATTGATACGGCGGAACTGGAAGCGAATTTTAAAAATCTAAAAAAATCACATCGTCAAGCAGAGGTGGCAAAAAACAAATTAGCACAACAAATTGATGCCCTAGATATTATGGAATCTTTGTATGATAGAAAATATGAGGACATGCAGGATCGTCTAAATCAATTCTATGAAAAGATAGATTCTATTGAAATAGAGATGGAAGAAGTTAACATAAGAATACAGAATGTCAAGTCAGATAAACTTAACGCTGATAGTATTTACAACATTTTACGGATGTTTGACCAGCTGTATGATAAATTCACAGATATGGAGAAAAAAGAGTTTATAAGTAGTTTTGTAGAAAGGGTTGAAATTTATCCAGAAGAATTAGAAGATGGACGTATTTTAAAGAATATAAAGTTTGGATTTCCAGTCTTTTTTAATGGTGCTGAAGTTAGTGAAATTAGTTGGGACAAAGAGAGTACAGTTGAGACTGTAGTACTGTTGGAGAGGCAATAATGATTTCTTGATAAAGTGTATAGAAAGATATATGCAAGGGGGACTATGAAAATGAAGTGCTTATGCGAGGGTATCCACAGATAAATTAAAGCAAGGGGAATCTTTAGAGAATCAAATCGTTACCTGCGAAACTCTCATAACAGTAATAGATGCTAACTAGGACATAGTGTTCTGGTTGGCTTTTTTCTTTTGCTCTTTTTAAGATAGTAAATGGAAAAGTCATGTGTTAAAATGTAGGTAAATTGTGGGTATGGTTTTCAGTAAATAAGAAAATAAATAGGAATATTTTTTAAATTACCCATTGACTCGTACACCGTGTAACGGTTTATATTAATATCAAGGAAACAGAAAGGGAGAAAATCATGGAATTAAAAACTATAAGACAAGTTTCATTGGATTACGGTATTTCGAGAAGAATGTTGTGTTATTATGAAGAAATCGGGTTGATAAAAAGCAGTCGCAAAGATGATTATGCGTACAGGGTTTATGACGAAAATGCGATACAACGGCTACAACAGATCATCATCTTGCGTAAGCTGCAAATTCCAGTCAAGCAGATTAAAAATATTCTCAATAACCAAAACGCTGTGGCGGTTATCGAGATATTCAAGCAGAACATAAGCGAGCTTGATGAGGAAATAACGGCTCTGTCCACCCTCAAATCGATATTGATGCGCTTTGTGGATGAGCTGCAGGAAAAAGCGGATGTATTTTTGAAGCTTGAATTATTAAACGATAAAACCATGCTTGCCATTGTAAGCACTCTTTCATTTTCCCAAAATAAAATCAAGGAGAAGGTATCGATGGATGAATTAAACAAGGCAAATGAAAATTTAAGCAAACTAGCAGACCAAGATGTGCGGATTGTATATCTGCCGCCTATGACTGTGGCTGCTGCTTACGCAACGGGAGAAGGCTGTGAAGGTAAAGCGGGTGACATGATAACCCAATTTGTAAAAGAATGCGGATTACTAAAAATCAAACCTGACGCTCGGAGTTTTGGTTTTGACTGCTCTAAAGGAGTAGCAGTAATTGGACAACCTTCCCATGTATATGAAATGTGGGTATCCATTCCTGACGACTTAGAGATACCTGCGCCTTTAGTAAAACGAACTTTTGACGGCGGATTATATGCCGCACATGTGTTGAGGACATGGGACTTTCAGGACTGGGGTTTATTAAAAGAATGGGTTAACGCAAGCGATAAATATGATAATGACTGGGATTCCCCGCGCTGGACATCGCCTGAAACTGTTGCTGGCCAAGGATTTGAAGAAACACTGAATTTTTATAATTATGTACAAAAAGGCAGTAAAATGGAAGATTTACAACTTGATTTATTGTTTCCGATTAAAGAGAAGGGTTAAGAATAAGTTCGAAGAGTAAGGCAGATTACCTATTACAAAGAAGGAAGTGCTTAAATGGAAGATATTAAAATCGGCTCATTATTATCATTTGGTGGTTATAATTGGCGCATACTTGACATACAAAATAACACGGCTTTGATTATAACTGAAGATATAGTGGAGCAACGCGCCTACCATAATATTTATAAAGACACAACATGGGATGACTGCGAGATAAGAAAATATCTTAACAGTGAATTTTATGACAAATTTGATGATACTAATAAATCAAGAATCATACAAGTATCAAATAAATACCTGGACAACCCATGGTATGGTACAAAAGCTGGAGAAGAGGGGCAGGATAGCATATTCTTGTTAAGCCTTGAAGAAGTATGTAGATATTTTGGCGACAGCACCGAAAAACTACAAAACCGAGGTAATAATAGATATTGGAAAAAGAATGATGAGAACAACAGTAAGAGGATAGCAAAGCTTTGGAGTAAGTATTACTGGTGGTGGTGGCTTAGGTCACCCGGTCGTAATAATCACCTCGCCGCGTATGTCCATGGAACCGACGGTTGCATAGGTGTAAATGGCAACAATGTAACCAACTGTAACGGAGGCATTCGTCCTGCTTTGTGGCTGAAACTATAATTTGAATTATGACTAATAAGTTGGACCTGTGCTGGGAAAGATGCAAGGTTGAAGAGAGAGTTATTAGCAAACTTCGAGTAGTTGCTGTGATTAATTAATGATGAGGATATATTTATAGTAATATACCTTTCTACCAAGGGTATACTAGATACTTACAACATCTTTATTGTACTCTCAAGGCTTTGAGGTAGTCGTGAAACTAGAAAGACAATAGAACACAGTAATATCAAGAGTTTAAGCCATTGAATGTGTAGATGACATTCGATGGCTTTCTGTTTTGGAAGACATATCTTATTAAATATTTTATACATAACCTTTATCATTTGTATTTTGAGGGTATAATGATATTATTATCTATTTGTTGCCAAGAAAAAATTAGATTTTTATTTTTAGGAGGAAATTCTATTGAAAAAAAACAATGTATCAGGCCAGGGATATCAGGGCAATGATAAATTGCTAATAGGCTTGTTGTTGGCTCTTATCACATTTGGTATGTTTGCCCAAACAATATTAAATATAGCCACAACTATTCGTACAGATTTGGGAATTGGTGTAGATGCTAGCAATATGGCTATAAGTCTAGCAGCCTTATTTTCTGGTATTTTTATTGTTGTACTAGGTGGTTTGGGGGATAGATTTGGGCGTATTAAAATCACAAAGATAGGATTAGTTTTAAGTGTAATTGGATCGTTTTTAATTGCGGTATCACCTAAGGGAACTGCTACTTTTTTACTTACAGGTCGTGCTATACAGGGACTTTCTTCAGCTTGCATTATGCCTAATGCACTGGCCCTGATAAAAGCCTATTATGAAGGTCCAGCCCGCCAAAGAGCTGTCAGTGTTTACTCTATTGGGTCTTGGGGTGGTTCTGCCTTAAGTTCTCTATTTGGGGGTATCATTGCATCTACCATAGGTTGGCGTTGGATTTACTGGTTTTCTATAGCCATTGCCATAGCTAGTTTTTTCTTAATTGCTGGAGTGCCCGAGAGCAAGAATCCACCTAGTAAAAAGAAGGCTGGTTTCGACTCAGCTGGAGTTATAACCTTCATGATAGGCATGCTCTCCATTAATATCATGATAAGTCAAGGAGGGAAAATAGGATGGCTAAGCCCTATGACATTGGGTCTTGGTCTATTGTCAGCTATAACATTCTTCGTATTTTACAAGATTGAAAAAAACAGAGAAAACAGCTTTATTGACTTTGATATGTTTAGCAACAAAACATACAAGGGAGCTACTATTTCAAACTTCTTGCTCAACGGAGCAGCAGGTACATTAATAGTTACTTTATCATTAGTGCAATTAGCTGCAGGTTTGACTTCATTACAAGCAGGTTTTTTAACCATAGGATATCTTATAGCTATTTTAATTGCAATTAAAGTCGGTGAGAAGCTATTGCAAAAGTTGGGTGCTCGCAAGCCTATGGTTTTAGGATGTGCAATTACAGGTTTTGGTATTTTTATGACAACATTTACTCATCTAATGACCGACCAATACATGCTGGTGGCTACAATTGGCTTTACTTTCTTTGGGATGGGTCTAGGTCTATATGCAACCCCATCAGCTGATGCTGCCTTATCCTCAGTTCCTGCAGATAAAGCTGGCTCTGCATCAGGCATTTATAGAATGGCATCTGCTTTAGGTGCTGCTTTTGGTATAGCTATTTCAGCTGCCATATTCACAGGACTAGGTATTGAACAAGTTACTTTTGTCGAAGGATTTTTTAGAGGTCGTACTGACAATATTTCCATCCGCTATGCAGCTATCATAGCTTTGCTTTTTAATCTGTTCATGACAATGTCGGCAATAATTTCTATTTTACTAACTGTCCCACCTGGAAAGCCTGAAACAAAGGATGGTAGTATATAAAATCTTATAAGGAAGACACAAAAAGGAGGAAAAATAATGAAGTTTATTTCATGGAATATCGATTCATTAAATGCAGCATTAACTAGTGATTCAGCCCGTGCTATATTATCTAAAAATGTACTAAATACGATTATACAATATAATCCAGAAATTATTGCCTTACAAGAGACTAAGTTACCAAGTAATGGTCCTAGCAAGAAACATTTGGAAATTTTGAGTGATAAGTTTCCAGATTATGAAATTGTTTGGAATAGTTCCGTAGAACCAGCCCGCAAGGGTTATGCAGGTACTATGTTTTTATATAAGAAGGATTTAAAACCATCTGTTATTTATCCAACAATTGGAGCACCAAGCACCATGGATCTTGAGGGTCGAATCATTACCTTAGAGTTTGACAATTTCTATTTAACTCAAGTATATACGCCCAATGCAGGGGATGGCTTGAATCGTTTAGAAGACCGTCAGATTTGGGACATAAAGTATGCAGATTATCTAGCTGAACTAGATAAAGAGAAGTATGTTATTGCTACAGGTGATTACAATGTGGCACATGAAGAAATAGATTTGGCTAATCCCAACAGTAATCGTCAATCAGCAGGCTTTACAGATGAGGAACGTCAAGGTTTCACAAATCTATTAGCAAAAGGCTTTACAGATACCTTCCGCCATGTTCATGGTGATGTACCAGGTATTTATACTTGGTGGGGTCAGCGTGTTAAAACAAGCAAAATCAATAATTCTGGCTGGAGAATTGACTATTGGCTGGTGAGTGATCGCATTGCAGATAGGGTTATTAAATCTGAAATGATCGATTCAGGTCCAAGGCAAGACCACACTCCAATATTACTTGAAATTAATTTGTAGTTTAGAGAAAATGTAAAATATAAAGTACAAAAAAACATTGGATAGCTGTATAACAGAATATCCAATGTTTTTTTGTTTTGTATAAAGTTTAGTTATATAAAGATTAAGCAATCATCGAAGAGAAAAAAATATCAAAAACCAGTTGACATGTTTAATAAGCTCTGGTATATTAAAATAAGTTATTGAAAATGATAATTGTTATCAATTAAACCAATGATATATTTTTCTTCCCCCAAAAATTAGAAAGATCATTGTTAGATTAGCACAAAGATATTACATATATATATCAATTTTATCATTTCAATAATCTACAACAAAATTATATATATGAAGGAGAGACATATGAAAAAATCTAAATTACTTATACTTATTACTGTTATTACAGTTTTTGCTTTAATGGGAACAGCTTGCGCAAACTCAACTAATGCAAATATTGAGCCTGAAGCTAAAGAAGAATCAATTGTAGGCGAGCCTGAAAAAGCTACAACAGTTAATATCGTTGATATTCACGGAAGTGTTACGGTTCCAGTTAATCCCAAAAATGTTGTTGCTTTAGATAATAGAACATTTGAAACTTTATCTGACTGGGGCATAGAATTAGCGGCTGTACCAAAAGGTGTAATGTCCTCTGATTCACCATATGTAGCTGATGAATCAGTTCAAGATATTGGAAATCATCGTGAACCAAATCTTGAAATCTTAGCAGCTGTAAACCCTGAACTTGTTATTATCGGTCAAAGATTTGCTAACTACTATGAAGATATAAAAGCATTAGTGCCAAATGCAGTTGTTATTGACCTCAATTTTGATGTTTCTGAGACAGCAGATACACCTGGTGAAAACTTACTTAATGGCCTTAAGAATTCTACAATTACTTTAGGAAAAATCTTTGATAAAAATGAAGAAGCTGAGCAATTAGCAGCTGAACTTGATAAATCTATTGAAAATGTTAAGTCTACATATAATGGAACAGATAAAGTGATGAGTGTTGTAGTATCTGGTGGAAATATTGGTTTTTCAGCTCCTTACTCTGGACGCGTATGGGGGCCAATGTATGATATATTTGGATGGGTTCCAGCCTTAGAAGTTAGCAGTGCTTCTTCAGATCATCAAGGAGACGATATCTCTGTTGAAGCTATTGCCCAAAGTAATCCTGATTGGATATTTGTACTAGATCGTGATGCTGCAGTATCCTCCACAACTGATGCAGTTCCTGCTGAGGATGTCATCAATAATTCACCTGCTCTTCAAAATACAAGAGCTGTAAGTGAAGAAAAGATAGTTTATGCACCAAATGACACTTACACAAATGAATCAATACAAACTTATCTAGAGTTATTTGAAAATCTTGCTAATGCTCTAGCTAAATAGTAAAGGGGCATACCATAGTGCAGAATAAAACAATACAAAAAATGCATAGGGCTGAGGATTCTCAGCCCAAACGATATAATTACAATAAAATATGGACGAAATCTTTTATATTCGCAATCATTATTGTCGTAATTTTAGGGATCATATCCCTTTTTACAGGAGTTTATGATATACGAGGACAAGAAGATGGGATGAGTATGTTTTTCATCACTCGTGTTCCAAGGACAGCTGCCTTAATGCTTACTGGTGCAGCTATGTCAATGTCAGGCCTAGTAATGCAGCTTATTACACAGAATCGTTTAGTAGAATCTACCACAACAGGAACTATTGAATGGGCAGGTTTGGGACTTACCTTTGTATATTTGTTATTTCCTGCACCAACTTTAGTTCAAAGAATGACAGGGGCAATCCTTTTTTCTTTTGTTGGAACTATGATTTTCTTTTTCTTCTTAAGAAGAGTAAAGCTTCGTTCTTCTTTAATCGTTCCTATTATTGGCATGATGCTAGGAGCAGTGATCTCTGCTGTTTCAACTTTTATTGGACTGGTTTTTCAAATGACACAAAATATTGAAACATGGTTTGTTGGTTCCTTTGCATCGGTTCAAATTGGTAGATATGAGTACTTATGGCTAATCGTCATGGTTACTTTCTTCATTTTTATCTATGCTGATAAATTGACTTTAGCTGGACTTGGAGAAGATCTGACAACAAGCCTTGGATTAAATTATAATAAAATAGTTCTATTAGGTACTGGACTAATTTCTTTTGCAGTTGGTATAGTCGCAGCTGTTATTGGGAATTTACCTTTTTTAGGGCTAATTGTACCAAATATTGTTTCTATGTATCGAGGTGATGATCTAAGGAGTAATCTACCTTGGGTATGTGTCATAGGAATGGGTACTATTACTGTTTGTGACATTATCTCTAGAACTATCATAAAACCCTTTGAAGTGCCAGTATCCATGATACTTGGAACAGTGGGATCGATTGTATTTATATTTATTTTATTGAGACAAAGGAGGGCAAGATGAACGAATTAGTATATAGAAATAAAGAAAGTATTAAAATTGGCTCAAACATACATACTGAAAGTAGATCTGCCAGAGCTTTTCGGTCTAAGAAAGAAGAAAAACGCTATTGGATTTTGCTTACAACATTGATTGCCTTTGGACTTTTTGCTTCCTATGGACTTTTGGTTTATAACAATCCAGTTCCAATAGACTCTCCTTCTTTTATCCCAGTTGTTAGAAGAAGGATGGTAGCTCTTGTTGCCATGCTTATAGCTGCAGTTTGCCAGTCTTTGTCCACAGTTGCTTTTCAATCTATTACCAATAATAAGGTTATAACTCCTTCACTGTTAGGTTTTGAAGCACTTTACTCAACAATTCATACTAGTACAATGTTTTTCTTTGGTGCTAGTACCTTTATAAGTTTCAATGGTATTGGATCATTTTTATTTCAAGTTATTGCCATGGTCTTGATGTGTTTGATACTTTATGGATGGTTGCTTTCTGGAAAGTATGGAGACTTACAACTTATGCTATTGGTCGGAGTTATTATTGGAACTGGGTTGAGATCCTTGTCAACTTTTATGAGAAGGTTGCTTGCCCCTTCCGAGTTTGATATTTTACAGGCAAGATTGTTTGGTTCTGTCAATAATGCGGATTCTACATATTTTCCTATTGCAATTCCAATTATAATAATTACAGCATTAATTCTTCTTGTTTATTCTAAAAAATTAAATGTATTGTCCCTTGGAAAGGATGTCAGTACTTCTTTGGGAGTTAAGCACCAATTTGGCGTAATTTTTGCTCTAATATTAGTTTCTATTTTGATGTCAATTTCAACAGCTTTAGTTGGACCCCTTACTTTCTATGGGTTCTTAGTTGCAACTTTGAGTTATCAAGCAGCATCAACATATGATCATAGGTACATTTTTCCAATGGCGCTTGCCATAGGATTTTTGATAATAACTGGTGCTTACTTCTTTATGTATCATGTATTCAATGCACAGGGTGTAGTTTCAGTTATTATTGAAATGTTTGGTGGGATCACATTTTTAATTGTAATATTAAGGAAGGGGACTTTATGATAAATATAGATGGTGTTAAAAAAGCGTACAGTGATGAGGTAGAAATAGGACCTTTGAGTATTGAAGTACCAAAAGCTGGGATTACTTCTTTAATTGGACCTAATGGTGCCGGAAAATCTACGACACTATTGATGATAGGGAGACTTTTACATATGGATGAAGGTCACATTAAGGTAGCAAATATGGATGTTACTGATTCTAAATCAGAAAATTTGGCAAAAATTTTGACTATCTTACGACAAGAAAATCATTTTGTTACTAGGCTTACTGTTAGACAATTAGTTGGATTTGGACGTTTTCCATATTCAAAGGGAAGATTAACTAATAAAGATGAGGATAGAATTTCTAAATATATAGATTTCTTAGGTCTGACTGATTTAGAAAATAGATACCTAGATGAGCTTTCTGGAGGTCAAAGGCAAAGGGCCTATGTTGCAATGGTATTGTGTCAAGAGACAGAGTATGTACTTTTAGATGAACCTCTGAATAATCTTGATGTGGCACGCTCTGTTCAGATGATGGAGCATTTGAGGTATGCTGCTGATGAATTCGGGAGAACAATTTTGACTGTTATGCATGATATAAACTTCGCAGCCAAATATTCTGATAGAATATGCGCTATGAAAGATGGGAAAATTGCCGCTTTTGGAACTGTTGAAGAGGTCATGGACTCAGGAATTTTAACAGATATTTTTGAAACAAGAATAGAAATTATCAATGGTCCTCATGGACCAATAGCTATTTATTAAGGATTAATCATCACATATAGTGCTTTAAGGACAAAAGTTGGGTCAAAAACCGGAGAATAAACTCCGATTTTTGACCCTTTTAAATAGGTAAAAAATATAGATGACATTGGATAAACTCAGTTATGACAGAAGGTAATTGGGAAAATTAGGTAGACAAGGGGATAGATGAGTCATATACTATAGATGAACATTAGTAGTATTATGCGAAGCAAAAGATAATTTATATTTTATGGGGTGATTATGTGAAAAAGAAAAACATTTCAATTTCTGGTAAAGAGATAACTCTAAGACTTATTAGAAGTGCAGATATAGGAGAATATTATAAGAGTGGTTTTAAATCAATAGATAAAGAAGTACAATTATATACAGGAACTAAACATATTCCTACAGAAGAATCAATTACATTTTATGTAAATAAGATTATTGAAGATGAGTCACGATATGATTTTTTGATAATTAATCGAGAGGGGAAAATTATTGGAGAATCGGTTATTAATGAAATCGATATTGATAATATGTCTGGTCATTTTAGAATATGTTTATTCGATAGTAAAAACTTTGGAAAAGGAATAGGGACTGAAGCTACCAAAATGACTTTAAAATTTGGATTTGAAGAATTAAATTTACACAGAATTGAATTAGAAGTGTTTTCTTTTAATGAGAGAGGATATAGCGCATATAAGCGTGTGGGGTTTGTAGAAGAAGGAAGAAAGAGAGAAGCAATATTTATTGAAGGAAAATACCACGATATTATAATGATGGGGATTCTCCAAGATGAATTTCTTAATCGAAAGAATGATTTGAAGTTTTAGCTAATGACGCATAATTTATATTTAGCGTCGTAACGGTAGATTTATACGAGGCTAATTTTAAATTTAAGGAGGAGTTGAAATAATGAAAAATATATTTGCGGGTTTGATTTTATTGCCAATATATATTACTCTACCAGCATTAGTACTATATTTTGTAATCAAAATGGCTATAAAAAGTGCAATAAAGGAATTAAAAAAAGAGAACATATTATAAACAAGAAGTGCATTAATTATCTCATGTTCATTTGTTAAATTACAGTAAATTAGCATATTTCTAAAAAAGGGGAGAATATTATGGAAAATATAGTGAGACTTAGTATAAAGGATTTAGATGATTTTTTTGATTCACTAGCAATTTATTTCCCAGAGGATAATATAGAGCGGGAAACTTGGATTGAACTTTTGGAAGATAAAAAAACTTTTGTTTATGCTATCAAAGAAAATGAAGTTACAAAAGCTAATATTGCTATTTATAACTGGAAGGGTGAAGATGACTATATTAAAATTATGAGTATAGGTACTCATCCTGATCATAGAAATAAAGGCTATGCTCATATATTAATGCAGTATGTCATTGATGAGATGTTGAAAGATGACATGCACATATTTAAAGGAGAGACTAGAGAAACAAATTTTAAAATGCAAAAGGTATTTGAAGATTTTGGATATAAAGTAATTAACAAAGTAGAAGGGTATTATGATAATCCAACAGAAACTGCTTATAAGTATTCTTTAGAAATATAAGTAAGATTATATTTAGTTTTGTTCCATGTATGATAGAAGGGAGAGATCTAATTGAATATTAATTTTTCAATAGAAGAAGCAGTAGTAAAACGATATAGCGTAAGAAATTATAAAGAAGAGGAAATTGAAGAAGAAAAAATAAAGGCTATTAAATCTTTCGTAGATTCTTTGGATAATCCCTTTGGGAAAAAGGTGAGTTTTCACTATCTTGATAATATGGATATAAAGAATGAAAGTAAGCTTGGAACTTATGGTGTTATTAAAGGAGCAAAACAATACATTGGAACTACCATAGAATTAGAACCAATAGCATTAGAAGCACTGGGATATGAGCTTGAAGTAGTCATTCTTTATTTAGCTCATCTTGGTCTTGGGACTTGTTGGTTAGGTGGAACATTTAATCGTAAAGAGTTCGCAAAAGCTATGAATGTAGGAGAAAATGAGATTTTTCCAATTATAACACCCTATGGTTATGCTGCTGATAAGAAGCATATGAAGGAGGTTGTAATGAGAAAAATGATTAAAGCGGATCATCGTAAAGAATGGAATGAATTATTTTATAAAAATGACTTTGGGACATCACTTACAAAAAAAGATGCAGAAGATCTAGCCTTTCCTTTGGAAATGGTTCGTTTGGGGCCATCAGCATCAAATAAACAACCTTGGAGACTTCTACTTATAGATAATATATACCATTTCTATGAATATAAGGAGCCAAAGTATAGCGATGCTTTTCCATATGATATTCAAAGAATAGATATGGGAATAGCAGCAGCTCACTTCGATTTAGCAGTTAAGGAAAAGGGAATCAAAGGCTATTTTGATACAAGACATCAACCAGAATTAAAATTGCCTGACCATATGGAATATGTATTCTCTTGGATTAGAGAGTAAGTACACTAAGGCAATATAAATCAAAAACTACATGAGAATTAGTCTGAGAAATGTAGTATTACTTCAATCGGAGAAATTGGTTAAAAATAAGACAAATTATGTTATTAATTTCTCTGCTTTAGGGTAATTATTAGATAAGTGTGGTTTAACCATATAATAAAAGGAGGTATTAGAAATGATAAAAGAAAATATTTACAAATTATTAAATGATCAGATAAACAAAGAAATGTTTTCTGCTTATTTGTATTTAGACATTTCAAATTACTATATTGATAATGGCTTGGATGGTTATGGGAACTGGTTTAAGATTCAAGCTCAGGAAGAGATGGATCATGCAATGTTGTTTATACAATATATGCAAAATAATGGACTATCAGTTAAATTAACAGAAATTGCAGGACCTGAAATGGAGTACTTAAGTTTTGATTTTCCTCTTCATGAGGCTTTGAAACATGAGCAATTCATAACTCAATCTATCCATGATATATATGATTCAGCATTCCAAGCTAAGGATTATAGGACTATGCAATTTCTAGATTGGTTTATTATGGAGCAAGGTGAAGAGGAGAAGAATGTAGATGATTTAATTCTTAAGTATAAAAACTTTGGCAGCGATGCAAAGGGACTATATCTTCTAAATCAAGAACTTGCAACAAGGGTCTATGCTCCACCAACATTAGTTTTAGATTAGTAGTTAGAAGGGTCAGGTTAAATAGCTAAGGCAGTTACATTTGAAAATGTAGCTGCCTTTTATATGTAGATTCAAGTGACAGTATTAAATTTAAAATTGTATCAGAACATAACTAATTATAATTTCATATCATAAATTAAACTATAACATTTATGAAAGGAGTAACAATAATGCCTTATTTAAATAATTGGATTCCCACAAAAAGTCTTGAAGAAATGTCAACGACAGATTATGATGTGCTCATTATTGGAACTGGGCCTGGAGGAGGAACTACCTTGTCTAGTCTCTGTCAACTATGGAAAGATCAAGGAGCAAAAAAGATAGGTATAATTGAAAAGGGAGATAAGTTGTTTCACTCCCATTCTCTTAACATTCCTACACAGAATGTTGATACTGCAAGAGATCAACTGCTTCCAGATAATTCTACTCCTATTGGAGAACGATTGCCTCAATTTTCAGGCGCTCGAATGGTATATGCACTGGGCGGAAGATCATTGTTCTGGAATGCAGCTACTCCAAGGCCAATTCAATCTGGACTTAGGAACTGGCCAATTGATAATAGAGTCTTAGATGTATATTATTGTATGGCAGAAGATCTATTGAATACTACAACTCAATATGCAAAAGGTTCAGCAATGCAAGATATTATGTTAAATAAACTTCATGCAAGAGGCATTTGGGAAGCAAATAATATGCCACTGGCTTTTGATATGGAACCTTCCCACTTAGGAGAAATTCATTCCAATCCTTGGTTTAGTTCTATAAATACCCTAGCAGCTGCAATGTTTGATAAACCCTATGATCTTGCTGTAAATGCCTATGCATCTAGAGTTATTGTAGAGAATGGAAGGGCTGCTGGTGTAGAAGTATTTTCACCTGATAAGAAATCCCATACCCTTAGGGCAAAGAATATAGTATTATCTTGCAGTACTTTAGAGACTCCAAGAATACTTCTTAATTCTGGAATACAAGGGCCTGCTATTGGTCGTTATTTGACAGGTCATGTTTCTATGATTGGTATTGGAACAATAAGTCGAAGGCAGTTCCCTGATAAACTTGGCAATCTTTCCATTTTAAAATTTGAAACCAATGACTCCCCATATCAAATTCAAGTTCTTGGTCCTAATCAATATTTCTCATACCAACAATTTGAGGATAAGATACTCCCAGATGAACTTTTAGTTGTTTTTGCAGCCTTTGGAGAAGTGGAGTCTAGAGCTGAGAATAGAGTATATATTGACCCTTCTGCAAAAGATGAATTCGGTGTACCTCTACAACAAGTTCAATATTCTTTAAGCAACAAAGATCGTAGGGTAGCTGAACAAGTTGAACAAGGTATCAGGCAAACTGCTGCTGCTATGGGAGTAACTCTTGATGAATCTACTTTAGTTCTTAGACTGCCTGGAGCAGATATGCATGAGTCATGTACATGTAGAATGGGTCATGACCCTGCAACTTCAGCTACAAATATTCATGGGCAAATACATGGAGTTCCTGGTCTGTTTGTGGCAGATAATAGTGTTCTTCCTACATTAACTGCTGCTGGTCCAGTTATTTCTAATGTTGCTTTAGCAATAAGACTTGCAGATTATATTTTTATGAATGAAAATAGGAGTATATAATAAAATCTACTGTTTTAATCCAAGCTTTTGTGTTTTATTTATGATTATATGTTTATATTCAAAAGCAATATATTTTTTGTAAGATATATTGCTTTTTTATTTCTTATATTGAATTAATGTAAAATTTGTAAAATACCTGTTTTTTATTTGATAAGCATTGACAGGAAAATATCAAAATAATATATTATAGATAAATGCAATATATTACCTTAGAGCAACTGTTTTTATTGGCCTTATAAAAAGTGCAGTTAGTGATGATCTAGTAAGTGAAAGAAGCAATATTAAGAATAGGAAAGAGTATAAATGAAAAGGGGTTGATTTGGTATGATAGTTATAATCTCTGATGTTAACAATGAAGGTGTTGGGAAAGCCCTTTATAATTATCTGATTAGTAACAATGAAGAAGTAGAATTTATATCCGCAAGTGAACGAAATATAAAGCCTTGCTATTGTTGTGATGGATGTACCTATAAGACATATGGCAAATGCGTTGTTAGAGATGATATGGATCAAATCCTTCCCATTATAATAAAAGGAGATATAGTAGTGTATACTTCGCCTCTAATTTGGGGTGGATTCTCATATGATATAAAAAAAATACTTGATAAGACAGCTCTTATAGGTAATCGCTTTTATAAAACTAGGAACAAAGAAATAGTAAAAGGTACTATTAGCAATAATAAGAAAATCATAGGAATAGGTGTTAGTGAGATAGCATCTAAAATGGAGCAAAGCAGTTTTGAGTATTTCCTAAAAGAAGTTGGAACAATCATGAATATAGAATATTTGGGAAAGGTCGTCAACCCAACTATAACAGATGATGAACTACAAAATCTTGCTAGAGAGGTGCTTTTATAATGAAACATGTAATAATTAATCTAAGCCCAAGGGAAAAAGGTAGTAGCAAAATGCTAACTAATTATTTTGCTGATAGAATTAGGTCTGAAGCAGATTTAGTAGATACATGCGATTTATATTCCTACCTAAATGAGATGGATTTTATTTTAAGTAAGATAAAGAAGTCAGATTGTATAATTATGATAGGACCATGCTATATAACTTCATATCCAGCTGATACAATTAATTTGTTAAATAAAATGTCAAGTAAAGAAGGGGTACTCCATGGACAGAGTTTATATGGATTTATTCAGGGAGGAATGCCATATGTACACACCCATGAGCATGGATTAAAGCTATTACAATGCTTTTGTGAGAAAGAGGAAGTTGAATATAAAGGTGGCTATGTAATGGGAGGCGGTGCAGTCTTAAATGGGCAAGCTCTTAATAAGATAATTGGAGCGAAGAAAGTGGTTCCTGCAGTAAATAAATTTATTGATAATATAAAGAACAATAGAAAATCACCTGAAGAATTATATAAAAATGCTGCTATAGAAATTCCCTATGTAATTACAAAGATGATGCCAGTTATGATGAATAAGAGTATAAAAAGAACTTTAAGAAAAAAGGGAATTAACTATAAGGTCAAAAGCCCTTATTTCTAAATTTAGTTAACGATGTTTATTTGTGGTTGGTCCGCTGCTTAAGAGATATTCAAATTTAGACAAGCGATTGATGGCTACTTAAGAGCTTGCTAAAGTGACATAAAATATATTGTAGAGGAGAGGTCTAATGGCAAGGGCAAAGTTTCAAGTATTAGTTATACCATATTTAATACAGGATGAGCAAATTAAGTATTGTATGTTTTTGAGGGCGGATATGGGTATTTGGCAATTTGTTGCAGGTGGTGGAGAAGATGATGAGACTCCCATAGAAGCTGCTAAAAGAGAAGCTAATGAAGAGGCAAGTATTGCGTATACAGCTACATATTATGTGTTGGATACCTGTTGTAGTATTCCTATTGAATGTTTCAATGAAGCTGATAGACGGAGATGGGGAGAAAATTATTTTGTTATTCCAGAATATTCTTTTGCAGTGAATGTAAATGAAGCAGATTTTAAATTGTCACATGAACATATTAAATATGAATGGCTTGATTATGAGTCAGCAAGAAAACTTTTGAAATACGATAGTAATAAAACTGCCTTTGGTGAATTGGATACCAGAATTAAAAAAGGATTACTTGGTGAAAAGATATAGTATAATTCTTAGAGAAGTTTGACAAGGAAACAAAATTACAATTAATGGATAATAGAAACCCTATAGATTAAAGATAGCTTCCTGTACTAATAATGCAAAATGAGGTAAATAAAAGTATAAGAACCTTCTTTATATTTATATAATTGAAAATTGTAGTTGTATTCTTTATTTCATTTTAGTACAATATAAGAAAACAAAGCTTTCAATTTAATTTCGAAAGGAGTTGATTAAATTATGACAAATACAATTACGGTGATGAATCAATAATTTAATACTTGAGTGTATGTTGGAACCAAGGTTTTTCATGTACTCAAAGAAAACAACCCTTTTGTAAATACTGTATAAACAGGACTTGTCGATGGGCAAGTTTTTTTGTGCAAAAAATTGGAGGTAATACAGTGAGATTTGAAGAAATTTATAAGAACGAAAAGATCCTGACAAGAGAAGATGGTAATTTAATTATAGCTCGTGTTAACGAAGTACAGAGAGAATTATTTAGAGTGCTATGCCAATATGGAGAAACAAATGCAAAATTAAAAGGGACTTTTTATAAAGATAAAATGAATAAAGATTATCCTGTAGTAGGGGACTATGTTCTTCTAAAATATAATGAAAATGGATATTCTTTGATTGAAGAAATATGTGAACGAAAGAGTTATTTTTCTAGAACAGATTTTTCAGGACATGCTGCTGGATATGTTAAAACAGTGAAAGAGCAGGTAATAGCAGCCAATTTTGATTATGTATTTATACTTTCATCTTTGAATCATGATTTTAATTTGAATAGATTAACAAGATATATTAGTGTATCTTTACAAAGTGGTGGAAAACCCATAGTAATTTTGACAAAAGCAGATGAATGTCATAATCCAGATACTTATATAGAGCAGGTAAAGAGTATATCACAAAAGGCTGATGTTTTTGCTATTAGCGCTAAGACTGGATATGGTATGAAACAATTAGATATGTATATACAGGCAGGAAAAACTATAGTTTTTTTAGGATCTTCTGGTGTAGGAAAATCGACCCTTGTAAATGCAATTGCAGGGGAAGAAATTATGGCTGTGAGTAATATACGTGAAAATGACTCTAAAGGGAGGCATACAACAACCCACAGACAGTTGATTGAGCTTGCTTCAGGAGTAATTGTTATTGATACTCCAGGCATTAGGGAGCTTGGAATGTGGGATGCTGAAAAAGGCATAAACGATACATTTTCAGATGTGATTCAACTTTTTGACAAATGCAAATATCGCAACTGTATTCATGACAAAGAGCCAGGATGCGCAGTAAATCAAGCAATTAAAGAGGGGATACTTTCCAGAGAGAGATGGAAAACATATTGTCAGCTATCAAAAGAGAATCAATGGGGAAAGAACAAATCAGCATATACTAAAAAAGAAAAATTGGACAATAAGATAAAAGTGGGAAAAATCAAGAAGAATTGATTATTGACAAATTTTTTAAGAATTGATATTATAGTACTCAACATTTGCATAACAAATACTGTAATTGAATTGGAAGTATAATAAAAGAGTATGATAAGAAATAGTAGCATTTTTGATTTCAAACAGAAAGATGCCGGTTGATGAGAGGCTCGTGAATAAAAAGTGTGAATACCTCTTGGAGTTGCGTACCGAAATGATTCATCAAGTAGGCTACGACGGAAAGCACACCGTTATCAAGTGCAGGAGTATCGCCATCGCTGTACTCTGTGAGGTAGGTAATGTGAGTTACCTATAAACTTTAGGTGGTAACGCGAGATAAACTCTTGTCCTTTTGGAAACAGAAGGATGAGAGTTTTTTGTTTTTCTTATGGAACTTGTAAATATCAAAATTCAATATTTTAAGGAGGATAACATTATGCTGGCACCAAAGGAGCAATTAAGAATTATTTTAAAAGGGGTTCACCAATGCGTGAGCGATCATGAATTACTAGAGAAGCTAGAAAAATCATGTAAGGAAAATATACCTCTTACAATTAAGTTGGGACTAGATCCTTCAGCACCTGATATTCACCTTGGTCATACTGTAGTTCTAAGAAAAATAAAGCAGATGCAAGACTTAGGACATTTAGCCATTATTGTTATCGGTGACTTTACTGGTAAGATAGGCGATCCCACAGGGAAATCTAAAGGCAGGGTAGCCCTTACGGATGAGCAGGTAAGAGAAAATGCCCTAACATATTGCGAGCAGATATTTAAGGTGTTGGATCAGGAGAAGACGGAAGTCAGGTTTAATAGTGAGTGGCTTTCAAAGCTTACCTTTGAAGATGTTATAAGGCTATCAAGTACAACTACAGTTGCTAGGATGCTAGAGAGAGATGATTTTCAGAGCAGATACAATAATAGTGTACCTATAGGAATACATGAGTTTCTTTATCCATTAATGCAGGCCTATGACTCAGTTGAATTAAAGGCAGATATTGAGCTAGGTGGAACTGATCAAACATTTAACATTTTAATGGGAAGAACATTACAAAAAACTATGGGACAGGAGCAACAAATTTCTATATTTATGCCTATTTTAGAAGGACTTGATGGTGTTGAAAAAATGAGCAAGAGTCTGGGTAATTACATCGGAGTAAGTGAACCTGCCGAAGTGATGTTCAAAAAGGTTATGGAAATACCAGATAATAGTATAATTAGATACTATGAATTGACCACTGATGAACATCCCGATGATATAAATGAAATAAAACTTGAACTAGAAAGAGGAGTTAATCCAAGAGATGTAAAATATAGACTAGCTAAAATGATTACATCTCTATATAACTCTCAGGAAGATGTAGAGAAGGCAATCAACTACTATGATGCTGCTTTCAGTAAAAAATCAGTTCCTGACCATATTCCAACTTTGCTTCTGGGATTAGACAAGGATACAATTAATGATTGCATTCCAGAGTTAATTACTATGGGATTTGTTAATAGTAAAAGTGGGTTTATTCGTTTAGTAAAGCAAGAAGGCATTCAAATTAATGGCGAAAAAGTTAATTTAGATGATTTAACTAAGGTATTAGAAAACTCTGATGTAATAAGGATTGGTAAAAAGAAATTTGTAAAGATAATAAAGTGATTTAATAAATCCTCCCAACTTATGCTGAAGCTGATGAAAATCCATATGTATTAGATTACGGTGTAAGCTACTAAAAAAATTGACTTATAGGTCTTCAGATTCTAAAGACTTATAAGTCAAATCACTAAATAATCGGATTTAATATTAAATAATTTATTGCATAAACTTATTTTTCAATTTCAATCTTTCCACCAGTATAAGATCCATCATCATAATTTTCATTAAATTTGATACCACTATTGTCTAATCCGCGTTCATTTAATCTTTTCTCGATGCCTTCTTTATTTTTATTTCTTTCAAAAGGATTAGTTGTTTCTTTAACTCCTTCAACAACTTCATACCATTTTTCAAAAGGAATACCAATTCCTATTTCATTAGCTTGCCAGTCCGCAACTAAGCGAGTTCCCGGACATAATAAAGAGATATTAATATCTTTAGTGTTATAAGGATAAGTTGTTAAATCTTGACAGACTGCTTGTAGCCCAACAGTTCTTAAGTTAGATGTGTAGCCATTAAAATAGCCATGTCCTTGTATTATTCTCATAACATTATAGCTACTGCCAACTACAATTACAACATCTGGATCTTCTTTATAATTTTCAAGAGGCATAACTACTATGCCAGCAGGCTCTTCTTTTAAGAACAGCATTTCATCACTAATGCTTTTTGATGTTTCCACATCCTTATAAATATGTTTACTAAATCTTGCTTTTCCACTTGCCATTGGCTCAGGAATTTCTTTCATTTTTAAAGCCATTGCTCCATTAGGACATGCTTGATTTTCTTTAGTTAGTTTCATAGAGTTACCTCTACTAGCTAGCTGAACAGAGTTGCAATAGGTTACTTTACGATCTCTTTGAGGCACTTCAAAATTCTTAAATTCATCCTTGTCAAAGAAAAATTTAACTCCTACTGGTTTTCTGTCTAAATCTAAATATGATTCAATTAGATCTACGCTATGTTTAATATCCATTTTTTCTCCCCCATATAAATTTAATTAGTTACTCGCATCAAATCTAATTATATCATTGTAGTCTAGACAAGAATAATTAAAAATACCTATATAAACTAATTTAGTATTAATATGGTTAATCAATGGGGTCTTGGAACGGTGTCTGTCATATAACTTAATAACTTTAGTTATAATCATAATTTAATAACTTTATATTCTAAAAATCATATGGTAGAATGTAGGTAAATTCTGGATATGACTTTTAGTTAAAAAAATATATAGTAATTGTCCTTAATACGGACAAAGAAATTAAGAAATGGAGAGAAAAATATGTTTACAATAATGATAATAGACGATAATGAACAACTTCAAAATGAAATTGGGAATTTACTAACAATAAATGGTTACTCAGTTTTGAAACCAAAATCTTTTGATAAGATACCACAAATAGTAAAAGAGAATAGTCCAGAATTAATTTTATTAGATATAAATTTACCTGAGGATGATGGATTTAAAATATGTACAGAGATACGCAGCTTTTCAAAAATACCTATAATCTTTATAACAAGCAGAAACACAAATATAGATGAACTTATGGCAATTACTTTAGGTGGAGATGATTTTATTACAAAACCATATAACACCCAAATACTGTTAGCCAGAATAAATGCTCTTATTAAAAGAGTATATCCTAATAATTCTAATATAGATATAATTGAGCATAATGGTTTAAAATTGAATATTTTAAAAGGGATAATTGAGCATGATGGAAATAGTGAAGAGCTTACAAAAAATGAATTAAAGATCTTATATTACTTATTAATAAATAAAGATAAAATTGTTTCAAGATTTGAAATTATGGAGTACTTGTGGGACAGTGCCATGTTTGTAAATGATAATACTCTTACAGTAAATATTACAAGGATAAGAAACAAAATAGAGGAAATAGGATTGGAAGATTTTATTAAAACTAAAAGAGGGCAAGGTTATATAATATGAGTTTGAAAAATTACCTAAAAAGTATAATGGGATTAATATCTTTAAATATTATAGCCTTAATATTTTTATCTGTCTTTCTTTTAAGTATAGGCAATGAACTTGAAGCAATAATGATAATAGTATTATCATGGATTGTTGTTTTATTCATATATTTTGTTATTGCTTATAGAAAAAGAAAAGATTATTTTGAATTAATTGAGAAATGTGTATCAAAGATAGATAAAAAATACTTAATAAGCGAAGTGTTAGAAATACCACCTTTTATTGAAGCAGAACCCTATTATTATCTTCTAAAAAAATCAAGCAAATCGATGAGAGAAGAAATCAATAAAGAAAGGTTAACACTTAAGGATTATAAAGAGTATATAGAACAGTGGATTCATGAAGTAAAAACACCTATATCCCTTATAAAGTTAACAGAAGAAAATAATAGAACAATTAAAAGTGCAGCAATACTTATGCAATTAGAGGAAATTGATAGATATGTGGAGCAAGCATTATTTTATGCAAGAAGTGAAGAAGTAGATAAAGATTACCTTGTGAAGGAAGTAAACTTACAGTCTTGTGTTAATAGTGTGATTACAAGAAATAAGCAAGGTTTTATTTTAAATAATATAGATATAGATATAGATAATATAGAAAAAACAGTATATTGCGATAGCAAATGGCTTGAATTTATTTTAAATCAGATAATAGTAAATGCTATAAAATACAGGAATAATAAAAATCCAAAGGTTAAGATATATGTAAGAGGTATAAAAAATGGAATTCGATTAATTGTTGAAGATAATGGAATTGGTATACCTTCAGATGAATTAGATAGGGTATTTGAAAAAGGATTTACAGGAAATATAGGTCGATTAAATACCAAATCTACAGGGATTGGATTATATTTATGCAAAAAATTATGTGATAAATTAGGATTATTAATAGATATAGAATCAGAAATAAATAGTTATACAAAAGTTGTTATTACTTTTCCTATAGGAAGCTTTTGCAAGTTCTAAATTAGTAATGTTACAACATTGTCACTTGAAAGTAATATTAAATCGAATCTAGCATGTAATATATAAGTTATAATGTCTTTGGGGTGATAATAATGAATGAGGTATTAAGAATAAACAGTGTTGAAAAATACTATGGAAATAAGGGTAACATAGTTAAAGCTATTGATGATATAAGCTTTAATGTGAAAAAAGGTGAATTTGTTGGTGTAATGGGACCATCTGGATCAGGTAAAACAACTTTATTAAATTTGATAGCTACAATTGATGATGTTAGTTCAGGCAATATTTATTTAGACGGAAAAGATTTAACAGAGATAAATCAAAAGAATATTGCAAAATTTAGGAGAGAAAATTTAGGCTTTATATTTCAAGATTTCAACTTGTTAGATACATTAACTGTCCATGAAAATATAGCATTAGCTCTTACTATAAATAAAACTAAAAAGAGTGAAATAGACAATAAAGTGTTAAGTGTTGCAAAGGAACTAGGAATAGAAGATTTGCTTTCAAAATATCCCTATGAGGTATCAGGGGGTCAAAAACAAAGAACTGCTTGTGCAAGGGCATTAGTAACTAGTCCTAAATTAATTCTTGCTGATGAACCGACGGGGTCACTTGATTCAAAATCTGCTCAAATATTAATAGAGATGATATCAAATTTGAATAGAGATTTAGATGCAACAATATTAATGGTAACACATGATTCCTTTACAGCTAGTTATTGTGACAGGATATTATTTATTAAGGATGGAAAAATATTCACAGAGTTGGTAAAAGGTGAAAATACGAGAAGACAATTTTTCAACAAGATATTAGATGTAGTAGCATTATTAGGTGGTGATGTTAGAGATGTACGCTAAGTTAGCCAAAAGTAATGCGAAAAAATCTATTAAAGATTATTTAATTTATTTTATAACTATAACAATATCTGTGAGTTTATTTTACGCTATTACATCTCTTTCTAGTTCAAGTTATGAACTAATCACAGAAGAGTCTTATAATTTTAGAAATCTAAAGTTAATATTGCAATATTCAACCTATGTAATTACAGCGATTCTTATTCTACTTGTAGCTTATGTAAACAAATACATGATACGAAGGCGAAAGAAAGAATTTGCTACATATGTATTGCTTGGGGCAGAACAAAAAAGCATAGCATTTATGTTTTTTATTGAAACTCTTATAATTGGAATTCTAGCCATAATAGCAGGAATATTTGTTGGAACTTTATTTTCTCAAGCAATCACAGCCATAGTCTTAATAAGTGCAAAGCAAGAAGTAGTACTTAGCTTAAAGTTATATATGGATACATTAGGAATTACATTTATATTCTTTATATCTATGTTTTGTATTATAGGATTATATAATGTTATAGTTTTAAGAAAAATAAAACTTATAGATATGCTAAATGCACATAAACAAGTAGAGTTCCAATTTAAAAGAAGTGGCAAGGTATATACTGTAATCTTTGCATTATCAGTAATCTTATATATTATTTGTGGTAGTTATACCATTAAGTTAATAAATTTAAAAGTAGATTATAGTGTAAAGTCATTAATGTATATAGGTTTATCTCTAATTACTTTTATAATGGGGACTTATGCGCTATTTTATTCAATTTCTTATATAATGATATACATAAAAAATAAGTGGGTTAATTTTAAATATGAAGGAACAAATTTATTTTTAATAGGATCATTAGTATCTAAAATAAAGACATCCCCCATATTAATGGCAACAATATCAATGACCTTTTTAGGATCTATGATAAGTTTTATAATAACACTTGTAATGGCTCAATGGGCAACTGGTTATTTAGATATGAGGGTTCCTTATGATATAGATATAAGAAATAATTATAGTAGCAGTTTTTTAGCAGAAGCTAATATAAGTGATATTAACGAGATACCTAAATTGGATTATAGCGGGATTAGGGATTATTTAAATGATGAGGGATATGCTGTAAAGAGCTACTGCCAGGTAGAAAAATATCTTGTAAAAGTAGATGAAAATAGTGAGTCAACTTTAACAATCAGATTAAGTGACTTTAACCAATTAAGAAGTATGTTAGGATACGAAGAAATAGAGTTAAAAGACAATGAATTTACTACTCAATGGCATAACGCCACCACAGATGAAGTAATAAATAACTATATAATTAAAAATGACAAATTAAATATTAATGGGGAAATATATAGTATTAGCAAAAATTCAGCTTACAAAGAATCTATTGGAGAAGGATTTTATTTGTCTACAGATAGTATTATAATTTTACCAGATAAAGTATGTGATAATCTAGCTTTTATAGAGACAAATTTTGTAGCTAATATCAAGAATAAAATGAGTTATGAAGAAGCTGATGACTTCCAGTATGATTATGTTTATGAGTGGTTTGGGAAAAATAATGCTGAATTCATTGAAAGATACAGTAAAGAATATGACATATCACGGAGTATAATTAGAACAAGAATAAAATCATCCGAAACTAATAATATTTTAAATGCAACTTTAGCTATGAGAATTCTTGGCATATATTTAGGTGTAGTACTTCTAATGATAAGTTTAACTATTTTATCACTTAGTCAACTCTCTGACTCTATTGAGCATAAAGATAGATTTAATGTGCTTAGAAGATTAGGTATTGAAGAAAGTGAAGTAAATAGGATTATTTTAAAACAAATTTCAATATATTTTATAGTTCCTATTGCTATAGCAATGATTGGTGTTGCAATATTTATATATAATTATTATCTGTTTTATAAGGATATAATTACAGTCTTTGTTGGAGATAGAACATTTATTTTAAGTGTAATCTTTGGAGTTGCTTTAATGCTTGCTATATATTTTTTTTATTTTGGAGGAACATATTATACTTTTAAGAGAAATGTTAATAATCAGTCAAAATTGTCTTAATAGCATAATGATGTATCAAGGTCAGCCTATTGTATATGTGGTTGGCCTTATTTTATTGAACACATTTATAATAATTTAGGAAAGCAAGAATTATGAAATAAAAAGAATAGTAAATGGGTATACAGTATTTGAAACTATGAGCTAGAAAGCAGAAGTTAATCTCATTAAATTAAAATATTTCAGGAGGTAATAAAATGGAAAGAAGAGTTAAACGACAAGTTAGAGGATTTAGAACGAAAGATGGCGCTGGAGTTAGCTTAGTTAGAGTTTTAGGTCATGAGACAGTTGATGAGTATGACCCAATTCTAATGCTTGATTCATTTGACAGCACAAATCCCGATGACTATACAGCTGGATTTCCTATGCATCCACATAGAGGGATAGAAACAATCAGCTATATTTATCGTGGTAAAATGACTCACAAGGATAGTTTAGGCAATGAAGATACTATTTCTGATGGAGAAGTTCAATGGATGACAGCTGGATCTGGTATTTTTCATGAAGAAAAATTGCCTGCCTCAGAAAGAATGCTTGGAGTTCAACTATGGCTGAATTTACCAGCAAAAAACAAAATGGTAGCACCAGCTTACCATAGTATTAAAAACAATGAAATTGAAGAAATCATCCTTGAGAACGGAAAGATAAGATTGCTAGCAGGTGAATATGAAGACAGAAAAGGCTTCAAAAGCAACTATTTACCATTGGACTATTATGATATTCATATTGATGCCAATGCTTCTATTGTTATAAATACAGAAAGTAACCGCTCTATCATGATTTTTACTCTTTCAGGTGATGCTTATATTGGCGATGAGCTAATAAAAGAAAAGACAGGAGTGAAACTTATGGAAGGAGACCATGTTGTGATAAAAGCTGGGGATGAAAATGCTCAGGTATTATTTATAAGTTCAATGGCATTAGAAGAGCCAATCGTTTGGGGAGGCCCTATTGTAATGAATACAAAAGCAGAATTGGAGAAAGCTTTTGATGACATAAAAGGTGGGACTTTCTTGCAGAAGGAAATTACTTATTAAACTCTAGATCTGTAGATAAAGAAAGTATAAAAAGCAAATAATTCAAGCCTGACTCGTCACAAAAAAGATTTTGACTTATAGATCTCCAGATTCTGAAGACTATAAGTCAAATTCACTAAATGATTAGATTTAATATTATAATTCGAATACAAGATAATTTAAATTATTAAACATAGTTTTGTATATCCATATTAATTCTACCATCTTTGATTTCGATTATTCTATCTGCTTTTTCTGCAATCCTCTTATCATGAGTGATTAAAATAAAGGTTGATTTGAATTCTTTATTTATTTCTTTTAGAAGATTAAAAACAGTTTCTGTTGTTTCGGAATCAAGATTTCCAGTTGGTTCATCCCCTAATATTATTCTAGGACTATTTATAAGGGATCTGGCAATTGCTGCCCTTTGTTGCTGCCCACCTGATATATCTGTAGCCATATTATTTTTCACCTTACTCAATCCAACTATATCAATTAGTTCATTAGCCCTGTTTTTAGCTTCTTTTGTGACCTTATTATGCTTTATTCTATAGGGCATCAGAATATTTTCTAAGACTGTAAATTCTGGAAGTAAATAATGAAATTGAAAGATAAATCCTATAGTTTCATTCCTTAAAGTAGATAATTGGTCCTTATCTAAAACTGAAATATTTTTTCCATCTACTAATACTACTCCATTTGTAGCCTTATCAAGAGTACCTATGATATTCATCAATGTAGATTTACCACTTCCAGAAGCACCTATGATAGAGTTAAAAGAAGATTCTTCAAAGTCCAGATTAATATCATATAAAACTTGAGTCTTTACTTTTTCTCCGTATATTTTATTGATGTTCTTTAATTCTAATATTTTAGCCATTTTTAATCACCTCTATTGGATTCAGTTTTGAAGATTTTTTAGCTGGAATAAAGGCCGCAAATGTAGAAGCACTGATAGCAACTATTATTGAAATAGTTATAAATGCATAATCCAGATAAAATGGTACTAAAGGAGTGCCATCAGGGTTTTTAACAAAAGTTGAAAAAGCCCATGTAAGACCTAAGCCTAATCCTGTACCAATGATTGATCCTATAATTCCTAGAATTAAACCTTGCAATAGAAAAATCTTACTAGCAACATTATCTTTTATACCCATTGCCTTTAATATTCCCAATTGCTTAGACTTTTGAACTACAGATATTGCTAAAACAGACGCGATGCCAAGTAGGACTGCTAAGAGTACGAATACTTGAATCATATAACTAGAAGCTGATTGGCCCGTTAGAGCAGATAAGAGCTCTTCATTCTGTGCTTTCCAGTTTGATGTTTCAAGATTTAACATATTTAAATCATCATTTAAATCATCTGCTATTTTATCAGCATCAAAAACATCATCTACTTGAGTTTCTATGGATGATAACAGATTTTCTTTTTGGAATATTGCTTGTACACTATCTAAATTTGATACTAGCCATGACTTATTAATACTAGCTGATTTTAAATCAAATATACCTACTATTTTTATATCAAGAATATTATTATCTGGTGTTGCAAATTGGACACTTTCTCCTAGATTGATTCCTATATCTTCTACAAGATCTTTACCAATTATAACTTCCATAGATGATAAGGGCATATGTCCTTCTATTAACTTATCTTGGAACTTATATATCTTATTTGCAGATTCAAACTCAAAACCCCTCATAAGAATAGGATAAGATTCTTCCTTATAAAACATAAAGCCTGAAGAGTCTAAGACCTTAGACACAGCGATAAAATCCTTGTTTTCCTTGAGTTCACCTATTAAAGCCTCATTGTCAGGGAAGAATTTCTCTTTATCATTAGGTTTTATAGTAATATGTGATGAGCTACCTATGGTTTTATCAATTAAGGAAATCTGCAATCCATCTATTAAAGATCCAATAAAAATCTGTACAGAAACACCAATGGCTATACCTATAACTATAAGGGCAGTTTGTCCTTTACTAGACTTTAAAAACCTAGTAGCTATATTAAATGCTAATCTCAATTTTTATCAACTCCTCTATCTAAACTTTCAATATCTTTGAAGTTTCTAAGGAGAAGATCTCCACCGATCTCTTTGTAGGTATTTGGATTTGATATGAAAGCACTTCCGCCTAATATAAAGCTTATTCCTGAATCTATAGAGTCTTTTATGGTTTCAATTAGTTTTTTGACAGAAATCAGATTATAATAATTGGTGACACTTATACATAAATATTTTGGTTTTACAATTTCAATAGCCTTCAAAATCGTTTTCTGTGGAGTCTTTGCACCAATAAAAGTTGAATCATATCCTGCAATAGTAAAAAAATCAGAGACCATTCTAGCACCAAGCTCATGATCCTCATATTCAGGACACAAAACTATTACTTTTTCTTTGTTAGCATTGATGCTTTTTCCCTTTAAAACATAAGGGTAAGCAGCTTCTATTATGCTCCTGATAATTCCACTTCTAACATGTTCTCTCCATATTAATTCCTCATCATTATCATATTCTTCGATGATGCTATTCAATCCAGGTGTCAAAATTAATTCATACAAATCAATAACAGAAATACTCTTTTCTTCTAGAGCACTTAGGCATAGTTGTAATGCATTTTCCTTATCTTCATTTCTAATAAATATCATAAACTTGTCATATATATCCTTCAAACCCTACACTCCCTTCTGTAAATTTACTCATATATACCCAGAAGGAGAAAATTTAATATCATCAAATTTAAGTTATATTTTGAGCTTGTGTACTTAGGGAGGACCTTTGTATCCTCCCTAAGGTATCAAGGCCTTGATTCTATCCAATAATGCTGCCATCTGAGCTCGTGTAACTTTTTCCTTTGGTCGAAATGTGCCATCTTCATATCCTGTAAATATATTTTCCTTAGCCATTGTAACTATATATGGATAAGACCAACTTGAGTAGTCTATGTCCTTAAAGGGATTTTTAAGATTTTGGGAAGGAGAAATCTTTAATAATCTAGTTAGCAATGTAGCCATTTCTTCCCTTGTTAATGATTCATTAGGTGCAAACCTCTGATTTCCCAAGCCCTCCATTAATTTATGTTGTGCAGCAATTTCTATATCTTTCTTTGCCCAATGATTATATGGTACATCTCTAAAATAAGGTATAGTGGAATAATTGTTTTTCAACTCTAAAACACGAACTAAAAGTGTAGCAGCCTCTGCTCTAGTTAAGGCCCTATTAGGCTCGAAATAAAAGTCTCTTGTCCCAATCATCCATCCTTTTTCACTGATGGAGAGTATTGGAGCCGTAGCCCATCCTTCGTCTACATCAATAAAGACTCTACTACCTTTATACCATTGATTATAAACAGTCCAAATATTTTGAGTGGCTTGTTGAAGGCTCCAGCTGCCAGCTCCTTTTAAGTTGTATTTCTCAATTAACCGTAGTTTATTTAAAATAGATTCTTGATTTTCAAACCAAAGAGTATATCTTCCTTGGGGGATGTCCTTTTCATATCCTGTAATATTGATATTAGCTTTTGGAGATTTTAGTTGATTATCAAATGTTACAGTGCCACTATATTTCTTTATTAGTTCTTCAATCCTAACTAAGCTAGTACCTTTTCCTTTAATGCTTCCATCATCTTTCCAATACCTTCCAAAGAAGGGCAGACCTAATACGATTTTTGAAGGGGGAGCATATCTTAATGCGTATTTAATGGATTGTTCCACAAATCCTATACTGGCAACTGGCCCAGGATCACCAGTCTCATAATGCTCATCATAAGACATAATCATTAGATAATCAGCATATTCTGCTAATCTTAAATAGTCAAAGGAACCATACCAACCTTCTGTATATCCATGGGGATTGGCAGCAACAGCTACAGATACCTCTTTTTCTCTAGGAAGTGACTCTCTTAATTCTTTTATAAATAATGTAAAGTCATCTCTATCTTCTACAGTTAAATTTTCAATATCAACATTTATTCCGTCAAGATTATACTCATTGATAGTATCAACAAGTTCTTTTATTAAAACATCCTTATTTTTAAGAGCTACCCTTCCCACATTACGGTCCCAATGATTACCGAGGAAGGGGACTACCCTATAGCCTTTGTTTTGCATCTGTCTAATAATATGAGGATTAAACTGTTCAGTTATTTTTAAATGCCCATCAGATGTTAAATCAAAATAAGTAGGGGAAATTACATCTAAGATGCCTCCTGTATTGTTTAAACTTTCAATAAGGTCATATCCATTTCCAAAATAGGAATAAGTCATGTTAAATACGGGCTTTTCCTTTGGCTCCAATCCTTCTGCAAATCCAGTGAATCCATGTAAATTTATTGAGGCTATTAATATTGTTCCTGCCATTATTTTAACACTTTTAATTTTTAATTCAGGAAGATTGTTTTTAATAAAATCATTTATAAACTTATCAAGGTTATGTATTTGATCTTCTTTTTTGCTTCCAAATTCATCTGCGAACTCAGTTAACCCTAAGTCTAAATACAAGGTAAGGGTGTAACCTTGGATATTTTCTTCTAATTTATAATTATTAATGAATTTCATTATATCCCTCCACTCCTATAATAGTATTACCATTAAATGAAAAGATAATTAATTTTGTTTTGAGGATTATAAATCAAAGGGTATTAGAATTGGATTAATATGATACAAATGTCAATATCTTGCAAATTAGAAAGCAATTATTCGCAAAAAAATCATTGCTTCATTGTTTATAATTAGAAGGTGACATATTAAAGGGAGATATATTATTATTGTGCGAAGGGGGATGGAATATCAACTTAGGATGAAAATATATATTTGTGTGTGAAGTTTAAGTGTATTCATATTTAAAATAAGAAAGGATTGGTGTATTATTATGATGAAAAGATATAAGTTATTTAAAGTATTCGTGATTGCATTTGTTTTAGTTTCATTAGTTATAACGCCTAAAACATATGCAGGTGGTGAAACCAGTATTGATGCTAATTATTTAAATCTAGAAGAATATCGTGGTCTTGGCGAAACTGTTCTTAATGTAAAAGTGACTGGTACAACACAAGGAAGTGCATGGGGAACTGGAATATATTCGGATGATTCTGATATAGGAGTAGCGGCTGTTCATGCAGGTATTTTAAAGGCTGGAGAGACAAAATCAATTAAAATAACTATTCTCCCAGGACAAAACTCATATGTTGGTTCCTTGAAAAATGGCATCGAAACTTATGATTATCCTGCATTTGATGGAAGCTTTAAATTCACTGATGCAGTTCAAACTACAGAAGAAAAGATATTTGATGCTAAATATTTAAATCTAGAAGAATATCGTGGTCTTGGTGAAACCATTCTTAATGTAAAAGTAACTGGTACAACACAGGGAAGTGCATGGGGAACTGGAATATATTCGGATGATTCTGATATAGGAGTAGCGGCTGTTCATGCAGGTATTTTAAAGGCTGGAGAGACAAAAACACTTAAAATAACTATTCTCCCAGGGCAAACATCATATGTTGGTACTTTGAAAAATGGTATCGAATCTTATGGTTATGGTGCATTTGATGGAAGCTTTAAATTTACCGATGCTGCTCAAACTACAGATACACCAAAGCCTCCTACACCTCCTGTAAAAACAGACGAAGATATAAGCTCGGAGGTATTTAAAGAAGGAGTAATTATGTCATGGAAAACTAAAGGAGTACTTGGTTATCGCTTATTTAGATCAACAACAGAAAATGATTTAGGTATTTCAGTTACAGATTTTTATATTACAATTAATTCATATGCTGATGTTAATGTAGAGCCAAATACTACCTATTACTATACAGTTAAACCAGTGCTTGTTGAAGCTGACCCAATAAAAGGTATAAAAGAAGAATTAGGTGATGCAATAGCAAAATATAAAATAAAAACAGGAAATGAAGTTACAAAATCAGAAAATGTGAAGAATTTTATCGTACTTCAAATCGATAATCCAAACATGAGTGTTAATGGCAAAATCCAGGAGATTGATCCCGGTCGCGGGACTACCCCTATAGTTGTTTCATCACGCTCAATGGTTCCTATTCGTGCAATTGTAGAAGCTATGGGTGGGACAGTTGGTTGGGATAGTAGCACTCAACAAATCACATTAACGGCAAATGGAAGTACCGTTAATATGTGGGTAGGAAAAAAATCTATAACCGTGAACGGAGAAAAGCGTGAAATAGATGTTACACCAATCGTTCAAAATGGCCGCACATATGTACCAGTGCGTTTTGCAGCTGAAAATCTTAATGCAAAAGTAGATTGGATTAACAGTACTAAAGAGGCCGTAATAACTTATGAGGTAAAAAAAAACAATAATTTAGGTGATGAAAAAATCATTACACCTGCAGACCCAAAAACCCCTACACAACCAGAAGTACCAACAGAACCAAAAACACCTATAGTTTTAGATGATCCAAAATACACTGTTCCAAAGCAACCAGTATTTTATATGGAGGATGATCTTAAGTTACTTGATGGAAATCTAGGGCAAGTAACATTTAGATTAAAAAGACCAGTAAGCCTTGGAGAATTAACAGGATTTAAGGTTTATTTTACAAACAATGGAAAGTCCGAAGTATATGAATTTACTGAGGATGCTTTCGCTTATACTGAGGAAATAGGTAAGACTACTGATATTAGTATTACAACTGTAAATGGAACAGTTGAAAGCACACCTCAAAAACTAAAATTTACTTTACTTGAAAGAATAGTTGGAAAAACTATGTGGTCAGAAAGACAATCAGATGAACTTGTTGGTTCACGATGTTGGTATGGACTTTCATGGCAACCAGTTAAAGGAGCAAGCAAATACAAGGTGTATGTATCTGGGAGTAAAAGGAATTATATGAATTTCCAAAATGACAGAGATTTAACTGGTTTTAGTGAAATTGTTGTAACTGATACTTCTTTCAGTACTAAATTAAATACTGGTTTACCTGCAGATATTGTTAATGCATCTTGGGGTGAATCAAGGTATGTGGTGGTGTTCCCGATGAATGAAGACGGTATAATAGGGGCATTTCCTAAATATTTTGAAATCACAATGACTGGAGTAAGCTCACCAGCACATTATTAAGGCCTAAAAAGCAATAGTATAAGTAAGAAGCAATAGGGACAAAGACTGTTCCTATTGCTTCTTCTGTTGAAGAAGGAATGTTCCATAGCTCTATACATAACCCTTTCCCTTTCATACTTTGATTTCTTATTTTATGGTTTCATTAAATCAAAACTTATATAAAATATGTGTTAGGAAATAACTTCTATAAAAATTATTGACCGACCAGTCTATTTGTGATAATGTTGACTGAGTGGTCTAAAATATGTAGAGGTGAAAAGAATGAAAAGAGAAGAAAAAAACTTGCTAAGACGGCAAAAGATAATTAATAGTGCTATAGCCGAATTTGGGATTAATAGCTATGCAGAAGCATCTTTAAATGCTATCTGCAAAAATGGCAATATATCAAAAGGAATTATTTATCATTATTTCAAAGACAAAGATGAGTTATATTTGGTTTGTGTTAGTGAATGTTTTCGTAGGTTAACTACTTTCCTTAATAGCAAAATAATAACTTTCAATAATGTTGAAGAAGATATAAAAGAATATCTTGATATGCGTCATGAATTCTTTGTTGAAAATCCTAATTTTAGCAATATATTTGCAAATGCGTTATTGCAGCCACCTAAGCACTTGATAACGCAAATAAAGGAAATAAAAGTTGAACTGGATAAATTTAATGTTAATTTTTATGGACAAGTTCTTCAAAATGTCAGTCTAAAAAGTGATGTTTGTCGTGAAGAAGCTATTGAATATTTTCTTATATTTCAAGAATCATTTAATAACTACTTTCACAATAAAACCTATAGAGATTTTAGGAAGCTATTAGATGAGCATGAGCTTAAATTAAGCAAACTATTAAAAATTATGATTTATGGAGTAGCAAAGGAGGAAACAAAACAATGATTCTATTAATATTAAGACTTTTGATAGCAGCTTCTATGGCATTTTTTATGGGTAAACTTATATCTAAGATAAGGCTCCCTTCCATTTTAGGATGGCTTATAACAGGTATGATTTTAGGGCCTTATGCAGTGGGGGTAGTTAATAATGAACTGTTGAATGCTAGTTGGTATCAAACTACTTTAAACATTTTAGAGTGTGGTATGGGTATGATGATTGGTACTGAGCTTGTATTGAAAGAGCTCAAAAGAAGTGGAAAACAAATCGTTATAACAACCATTACCCAATCTCTTGGGACCTTTTTTGTGGTAACATTATTTTTTGGAATAATATTTTATTTCATAGGTGTACCATTATATATATCACTTATATTTGGAGGAATTGCTCTTGCAACAGCCCCAGCTCCTGCTTTATCTATAGTGAAAGAATTTAAAACAGATGGTCCAGTAACGAGAACTTTAATTCCTATGGCTGTGCTTGATGATATTGTTGCAATTATAGTGTTTTTCAGCATTATAACATTTATTACTGCTGCCAATGCAGAAGTATCAACACCATTATATCAAACACTGGCTATGATGATATTATTACCAATTGCTATCGGAGTAGCGGTCGGATTAGTCGGAGGAGTTGTCCTTAAAAAAGAGCGTTCTAAAAATATAACATTAATGATTACCCTTGTACTTATTTTGCTAGTTTCAAGTGTAGGATTTATTTTTAATAACCTGATTTTAGCACAGCCAGTGCTGAATTTCATGCTAATAGGTATGGCTTTTTCTGCTACCTTTGCAAATATAGTATCTGAAGAAAGATTGTCACAAATAATGAATGCTTTCAGCCCAATTCTAGGAATTTCTATGCTCATAGTTATCCTAAATCTTGGGGCGCCTCTTGATTACCACTTAATTTTAGGTGCAGGAATATTTACAGCGATATATATTATATCAAGGGCGATAGGTAAATATACAGGTGCCTTTTGGGGAGCGAAAATGACAGGCTTGCCAGAAACAGTGCAGAAATATTTAGGACTTACACTATTACCTCATTCTGGGGTTTCCCTTGTTTTCACAGGGATTGCAGTTACAACATTAAATACCTTTGATCCCACCTCTGCAGCTATAATCCAAGGAACAATTGCAGCTGCCGCTGTTATTAATGAGGTTATTGCAGTTATCATATCCAAAAAGGCTTTTGAATGGGCTGGAGAATTTGGAAAAGCAACAGACTAAGGGGTGCAAATTTTATAAAAACAAAGAAGTATAGTTAAAACTCATATTATTGAAAAAAACTTTACAGATAAATAAAAATATAAGTTATAATATTATCAAGAATACATAATTTTAAATATCTAGGATTTTTAAATATGGATAGAAGGAGGCATATATTATGAGAAGTAGTTTTGATGAATTCATTGATAGAATTCCAAAGAATATTCATTCTAATACTAAATCTTATGTAAGCAAAAACATTGCAATTTTTATTCCAGAAGAATTTTTAAAAGATATAAAAATCAAAACAGTGGATTATCACTTTGTAATATTTCATACAACGCCACCTACTATAAATCTTGGAAATATTGAGTTTCAATTTAAAAAAGGGAGTTTTATTTGCATTAAACCAGGTATAGAGGTTGAAGTTAATCATATACATAGCACTGGGCAAATAAAATTTATATCTATTGGTGTAAAAAAAGATTTTTTTGAGAACATAGCTTCACAAATAATAAATATGGAAAAAATTGAATTTAAAAATAATGATAATGCTTATAGTCATCAAATATTAGATTTAATTGAGTTTTGGATTAAAGAAATAATAGATTTTGGAGAAAACTGTCCATTGATGATCGAAAGTATAGAAAAACAGCTGATAATACAGTTAATGAGAGATAGCATGCCAGAGTTTCTGATAAGTGGAAGAATTAATTTTACTGATAATGATTATATAGATCAATCTATAAGATATATGCAAAAATATTATAGCAGTAATATTACAATAAATGAAATATGTAATACTATCTATATAAGTTCTTGCCATTTCCAAAGGATTTTTAAAAAGCAAATGGAACAAACGCCATATAGCTATTTGATGGGAATCAGAGTAGATAAGGCTAAGGAAAAGCTGATAAATGATCATGCTCATATTGAGGAAATAGCTAGACTCTGCGGATTTGTGAGCACAGCTCATTTTTCATCAGTGTTTAAGCGTATGGAAGGAATTTCACCTTCTGAATATAGAAAAAACAATCTAAAATCCATCTAATAATTTGCCAAGTAATTACTTGGCAAATTATTTTGTTGGATCTTTCTAAACTGTAATCATATATTATCTAATCAACCAATGGTGGAGTTCGTTCAACAAACCCTTGATAGTCATTTAATAAATAATACTATATAATCAAATTATCCTAGGCAATCAAAATGAGAGGAGAATTGATTATGAATAATCTTGAGATTGGAAAGAAGATTAAATATTTGAGAAAAGGTAAAGGAGTTACTCAAGAAGCCTTAGCTAATTATCTTGGAGTAACTACCCAAGCAGTATCCAAATGGGAAAATGAGGCTACAGCTCCTGACATCTCATTATTACCTAATATATCAGTATATTTTGGTGTTACAATAGACGAACTATTTTCTTTAACTGACGATGCGAAGCTTGAGAGAATAGATAATATGATTGACGATAAAAGATACTTGTCAAATACAGAATTTAATGAATCTGAAGAATTTTTAAAAGAGCTTATTGACAATTACAATAATTCGGAAGAAAAACGGGTAAATACTCATAGAATCTTAGCTTACTTGTACATCCACAGAATTGGAGAATATCAAGAAAAAGCAGCATTCTATGCAAAGGAAGGTATCAAACTTGCACCTTTATGCTCGGATTTGCACAAAGGACTTAATAATGCTCACAAGGTTCCTATTGGAGACTGGAGTGTAATGAATCATGCAGAAAGCATTGCTTATTATACGGATTTCGTAAAGAAACACCCAGATCATAGAACAGGATATATGTGGTTATTAGATTCCCTTATTAATGATGGACGTTTGCAAGAAGCCAGAAATATTCTTAAAGAATATGAAGACATGATTAAAAGAACAAAAGACAACGATTGGCGAACAATGAATTACAAGGCCTTAATAGAATTAAAGGATGGGCATAAAAACAAAGCAAATGAGATTTGGAATGACATGTTAAAGGTACATTCTAATATAAGTGGGCCATATTTTGAAAGAGCAGTAGTTCACGCTTATAATGGAGAATGGGAAGAGGCAATCTCATGCTTTGAAAAGGACTTTGAGTTAATGAAAAAGCCGAGATATACGGACTCCTTAGAAGCAATAGCAAAGATTTATGAAATCATTGGTGATAATAAGAAAGCAACTGAGACATACAACAGTTATATTCAATTACTAGAAAATGAATGGAATATAACAGAAGGGGAAACTATGGATTATCCTAAGAGGCAAATTGAAAGGCTAAATAATAAACAAAAATAAACAATAAATTAATATAGGAATCACTGATAATAGCCGATAATCTAGGAATAATATTCTTGGATTATCGGTTATAATTATTTCAACTAGATTATTATCAAACATACTAAGTTGAGAAATTTATACATATAAGCCATATAAATGATATAATAATCATATAGTAAAAATCCAGATATATAGATAGGTGAACTAAATGGCAGATAATAGAGAAAGTAATTATAGTCAAGGGACAATCCCTATGAAGGTTATTGCTCATATTAGAACAGATTTTCCTAGTAAATTTGGTGTTCCTCGCCAAAGTGGTCTAGTCAATGCTCTAAGGGGCACTATAATATTTGAAGCAGAATATCGCAATATTGATGCATTAAGGGGACTGGAGGATTTCTCTCATATCTGGCTTGTTTGGCAGTTCTCAAAGGTAGTAGGAGATGGTTTTTCACCTACAGTAAGACCTCCAAGATATGGAGGCAACAAACGGATGGGTGTTTTTGCAACTCGTTCACCATTTCGCCCAAATCCTATAGGGCTTTCATCTGTAAAGCTGGATAGAATAGAGTTGGATTCTGTACATGGACCGGTTCTACATATTTCAGGAGTTGATCTAGTAGATAAGACTCCTATTTTAGACATAAAGCCTTATCTACCATATACGGATTGCCATATTGATGCAAGAGGAGGATATACTGACTATCTTAATGATAATATTATTGAAGTTGAATTTTCTGAAGAACTATTGCAATTAATACCTGATGATAAGCAGAGTGCACTAATTGGCGCACTTGCCCATGATCCAAGGCCTAGCTATCAAAAAGATTCTGATAGAATCTATGGTATGCAGTTTGGAGAATTCGATATTAGATTTACAGTGAAGAATAAAATATTGATTGTAAGAGAAGTTGTACCATTATACTAAAGATTTGATTTAGAGAATTGTATAGTCTTGATAAATAATTTAATAATAAGATGAAATCAAATTTTTATTAGTGTATAATATAGCTAAGTATACCAAAGTTTTATAACCAATAGGAAAGTTCTACTTTCTTATTAACAAAGTTTGCATATAAAAATCCAACTAAAGGGGGAAGTATAATGAACAAACCAATATTATCAGCACATTTTGAGTCAAGGACACCATCTGATGTTCGTTTAGCTCAAATGAAGTATGATGAGCGTAAAGTAAAACCTGAGGCAGTAATCAATGTTGGGATAGGTAATGTATCTCTACCAACAAATCCAGCTATGTTGAAGAGAATGTTTGAGCTTAATGCACCAGAGAGTCCATTTGCCAATGGCGTTATAAGATATTCAGGTACAGCAGGTACTGTTGAAGCACAAGATGCTTTTAAGAATATCTTAAAAAGTGAAGGCTTTGATACTTCAAAGCTTTATGTTCAAGTAACTGATGGTGGATCTTCAGGTATGGAATTATTAATTTTAGGTGTTTGTGGTCCTGCCGGAACTGACGAGAAACCTCTTATGATGATAGACCCTGCTTATACTAATTATATTTCATTTGCAGAAAGAACTGGTCGTAAAACCGTAACTATAAAACGTCATTTGGGCGAAGATGGAAAGTTCAACTTACCTGATATGAATAAAGTTGAAGAAATGATAAAAGAAAACAATCCAGGAGCACTTTTAGTAATTCCTTATGATAATCCAACAGGACAGTATTATAATTATGATATACTTAAGGATCTTGCTAAGCTTTGTGTTAAATATAATATGTGGATGGTAAGTGATGAAGCTTATCGTGAATTATTTTATGATGAAAACGAAGAACTTGTAAGTATCTGGGGAATAACTGATGCAGATGTTCCTGGAATTGAAGGCAGAAGAATTAGTATAGAAACAGCATCTAAAGTTTGGAATGCTTGCGGTTTAAGAATTGGTGCAGTAATCACTGATAGTCCAGAATACAATAATCGTTCAGTTGCTGAATATACAGCTAACCTTTGTGCCAATGTAATTGGTCAATATATATTTGGCGCACTAGCTCATGAAAGCAAAGAAGATATTCTTGGTTGGTGCAAACAACAAAGAGATTATTACAAAGATCAAATTGTAAAAGTGTACAATGGTCTTAAAGAAGAAGAGCCAGGGCTTATTGTATCAAGTCCAGATGCATCAATATACTCAGTAATTGATGTAAGAAATGTTGTAAAACCAGGATTTGATTCAATAGATTTCGTTCTATACTGTGCAGGAGAAGGATCAGCTAAAATAGATGGAGTTGAGACAACTCTACTTGTGGCACCAATGAAAGGTTTCTATGATGTTAAAAATGATGCAGAAAACCCAGGAAAAACTCAATTTAGAATTTCCTTCGTTGAGTCCCCTGAAAACATGGATAAAATTCCAAAACTTTTTGTTCAACTTTTAAGACAATACGAATCTCAAAGATAGACTTAATACAAATATTATTAAATAAATATAAAAGCACAAAGTTTTCAATATGAGAACTTTGTGCTTTTTATATTAAAAACAGCATTTGTTATTGCGACTATTCCCAAACTTTGGAATATTTGGATAATATATCTTGAAAATATTCATAAAGAGGTTTATACTTTAATATATAATAGAATACTTTGAATTGTTAGATTAGTTCGAAGATAATATTAATTAAGGGGGAAGACAAATGACCAAGAGAATAATCTGTTTGTGCATGGTTTTTATTATGGTATTTGCATTAGTAGGATGTCGTAGTTCAAAAACTGCTGATGGTCCATCAGGTGATTACAAGATTGGTATTATAACTGGAACTGTATCCCAAGGAGAAGAAGAATACCAAGCAGCACAAAATATGCAAAAGAAATACGGCGATATAATAGTTACAGCTACTTATCCAGATAACTTTTCTTCTGAAACAGAAACAACTATTGCAAATGTTGTTTCCCTAGCATCTGACCCAGAAGTAAAAGCAATAGTATTTGTACAAGCTGTACCAGGTGCTTCTGCAGCTATAGACAAAGTTCGTGAAACAAGACCAGATATGTTATTTATATCAGGAGTTGCAGCTGAAGATCCAGCTACAATATCCAGCAAATCAGACATTGTAATGCTTGTCGATGAAATTTCTATGGGTAAAACAATTCCACAAAAAGCTGCTGAAATGGGAGCTAAAACATTCATTCATTATTCATTTGCTCGTCACTTATCATATGCAACTATAGCTGCTCGTCGTCAATTGATGGTTGATGAATGTAAAGAATTAGGTATTAACTTTGTAGATGTTACTGCTCCAGACCCTACAGGAGATGCAGGTGTATCAGGAGCTCAACAATTTATACTTTCAGATGTTCCTCGTCAAATAGCAGAATATGGCAAGGATACAGCATTTTTCTCTACAAACTGTGCTATGCAAGAGCCTTTGATTCGTTCAATTTGGGAAGAAGGAGCTATATTCCCACAACAATGTTGTCCAAGTCCTTACCATGGATATCCAGCTGCACTTAATATTAAGGTAGATGGTCATGAAGGTGATGTTGAGTATATGCTAGATTCTATAAAAGAAAAACTTGTAGAAAAAGGCCAAGAGAAAAGAATGTCAACTTGGAGCGTTCCTGTTAATATGCTAATGGTTGAAGCAGGAGTTGACTACGCTATAGAACATCTTGAAGGCAGAACAAAAGGTGATTTAGATGAGGCTGTTTTATCAAAGATAATGAACAGAATCGCTGGTGGAGAAGGTTCAGCTAAGTTAAGTAAATTCAATGAAAATGGTGTTGAACTAGATAATTTCTATATGTTGCTTTGCGATTTCTATGATTTTAGTCTTTAATGATTATAATTGACAACTAATCATAATCTAAAAATCGCCGGCTTGATCGGTAGCCGGCGATTTTTTCTATAAAGAATGAGGAAGTTTGACTTTAATAATATAATAAAGCAATTATTTTCATAAAGCTAGGAGGGATTCAGATGGAAAATCAATATCTCCTAAATATGGACAACATATCAAAGGAATATTACGGTAATCGTGTGCTTAAAAATGTTAATTTAAAAATTAAAGCCGGAGAAATACATGCTTTAATGGGTGAAAATGGGGCTGGAAAGTCTACATTGATGAATATATTGTTTGGAATGCCTGTGATACATTCCACTGGAGGATTTGAAGGAACAGTTGAAATTGATGGGAAATCTGTAGTAATAGATGCCCCACATAATGCAATGAATTATGGTATAGGAATGGTTCATCAAGAATTCATGCTTATTCCAGGATTTACTGTTACAGAAAATATAAAAGTTGGTAGGGAAATAAGTAATCCGAATTTATTAAGTAAAGTTTTTGGGAAAAATTTAGAAACTCTAGATTTTCCAAAGATGAAAAAAGATGCAAAAAAGGCCTTAGCTACAATCGGTCTTAATATAGAAGAGTATGTTAAAGTTGCAGGATTACCAATTGGTTATATGCAATTTATTGAGATTGCAAGAGAAATTGATAAAACTGGGATAAAGCTATTAGTATTTGATGAGCCTACTGCAGTACTTACTGAATCCGAGGCGGAACGCTTGTTGGAAATCATGCGTCTAATTGCAGATAAAGGTATAGCCATAGTATTTATAACTCACCGTCTTGATGAAGTAATGGCCATAGCAGATAGTCTTACAGTTCTAAGAGATGGTGAATTTGTTATACGAAAGGATGTAAAGGATTCTTCCGTTGAAGAAATTGCTGAACTAATGATTGGTAGAAAAGTAGAAAAGCTCGTTGATGATATGGAAGATAATCGTGTATTAAGAGATGATGATATAGCTCTTTCCATGAAGGATTATTATGTTAATATGCCAGGCGAAATGGTTAATGGAATTAATCTTGATATCCGCAAGGGTGAGATTTTTGGAATAGGTGGTCTTGCTGGACAAGGGAAAATTGGTATCCCTAATGGTATAATGGGTCTGTATGAATCAAAGGGCACTGTTAGTCTATTTGGCAAGGAATTGGAACTATCAAAATTAGGCAATGCTTTAGAGAATGGAATCGCCTGTGTTTCTGAAGATAGAAGGGGCGTAGGATTACTTTTAGGAGAATCAATTGAGCAAAACATTGCTTTCTCGGCTATGCAAATCAATGATGATTTTTTAGTAAAATTTGGTCCAATTAAATTATTCGATCAAAAGAAGGCTAGAAAACATGCCATGGACATGATAGAACTATTGGATATTCGTTGTACTGGTCCAAAGCAAGCTTCAGGAAGTTTATCTGGTGGAAATCAACAAAAAGTGTGTTTAGCTCGTGCCCTTACTATGAATCCTGATTTGCTAATTGTATCAGAGCCAACTCGTGGTATTGATATTGGTGCTAAAAAACTAGTACTAGAATATTTAGTCAAACTTAATCGTGAGCAAGGTCTAACTATAATCATGGTTAGTTCTGAATTGGTAGAGCTACGGTCATTATGCGATAGGATCGCAATAGTTTCAGGAGGAAAGCTGGCTACTATATTGAAACCAGATGCAGCAGATGCAGAATTTGGTCTTGCTATGGCAGGTTCAAGGAAAGAAGGTGCTAAGAATGCGTGATAAAGTGAATAATGTCTATCAAAACATTGGCTTACCTAGACTGATTATTATTGGGTTTTTTCTATCTATGCTAGCTTTAGCTGCCCCTTTGGGATTAAGTGTACCTAATCTTTTGGGAGATGCTATTCGCCGATGGGCAATGTATGGAGTATTAGTACTTGCAATGGTACCTGCTGTTCAATGTGGTATTGGCTTGAATTTTGGAATATCATTAGGTATAGTTGCAGGACTCTTAGGGTCAATAATAACAATTGAAGTAGGAGCTATGAATCCTTGGCTAAGTATATTATTAGCTATGGGCGTTGGAATTGGTATAGCGAGTATACTAGGGATAGGATATGGCTTGGTTTTAAATAGAGTAAAAGGCTCAGAGGTAACTGTTTCAACTTATGTTGGTTTCTCTGTAATTGCTTTTATGAATATTTTATGGCTTTCCTTACCATTTAAGAGTGGCGAATTAATATGGCCACTAGGTGGGCAAGGTATGAGAAATACCATAAGTCTTGCTAGTAGTTTTGGAGAAGTATTCAACAGATGGTTAGACTTCTCCATTGGTGAAGGAATAAATGGCCTATATATTCCAACAGGATTAATCATCTTTTTCTTATTGGTTTGTTTTATAGTATGGCTTTTCATGAGAAGTAAGGCGGGTATCGCCATGAGTGCAGCTGGAGCAAACCCTGTGTTTACAAAATCCTCTGGTATAAATGTGAATAAGATGAGGATTTTAGGTACAGTTATTTCCACTGTATTAGGTGCAGTAGGAATAATTGTCTATTCACAAAGCTATGGTTTCATACAGCTTTATAATGCACCATTGTGGATGGGATTTCACAGTGTAGCTGCAGTGCTTATAGGGGGAGCTAGTGTAGATAGGGCAAAGATATCCCATGTAATTATAGGAGCATTTTTATTCCAAGGGATATTAGCAGTAGCTTTACCTGTGGTTAACAAATTAATGCCTGATAGCAATCTTTCAGATGTTATTAGAATTATTATCTCCAATGGCATAATACTATATGCCTTGTCAAAGACAAAAGGAGGTAGCAAAAATGCCTAATATTAAAGATAAAACTCTAAATATAATTAACGATAATAAGGTTGTTCTATTATTTGTAATTTTATGTATAGGTGCAATAGTAGCTTCTGGTAGTCCTCTTACCTTCATAGCCGGAGAATTATTTACTCGTATAGGTAGAAATGGATTCACAGTTCTGTCCTTGCTTATTCCGGTTTTAGCAGGTATGGGATTGAACTTTGGTATAACAATAGGAGCAATAGCAGCTCAAATTGCCGTATTTTGGATAGTCTACTGGGGTTTTACTGGTATAGAAGGTTTTCTTGTTTCTGTACTAATGGCTACCCCTATAGCAATATTATTTGGATGGTTGGTTGGTAAGCTATTTAACAAGATGAAGGGCGCAGAGATGATTGCGGGAATGGTCTTAGGCTATTTTGCTGATGGCTTGTACCAATTATTTTTCCTATTTATAATTGGAGCAGTTATTCCAGTACAAAATGATACTCTAATCATAACTGGAGGCATCGGAGTAAAGAATACTATAGACTTGGCAAGCAATTTAAAGTATTCCTTGGACACTGTTTCAATGCTAACAATAATTAGTCTATCATTCTATATAGTTGTAGGAATCCTTGCATTGAAATTCATCCTAAGAGCATTAAAGAAAATTGAAACTTCCATGATCAAGGATTTAATCCTATTAGTTGCTGCTGTAGCTATATATGGAGCAACATTTATTCCTGGAATTAATGGATTTTTAGCAATGGACAGATTGCTATTACTTCATGGTGTAATCATAGGAATTGCAATTCTGATTATTTCTCAAGTTTGGAAGATAATAGACAACAAATTCATTAAACATACTGAAGAATATAATATCAAACAGCCAATAGCAGGAATAGTAGCAGCAGGATTAATTTTCTTATTGACCTATATAGGACCAATTGAGGAAATATTAATGTATGTAAATATTCCTGTAACAACATATCTATGTATAGTTGTACTATGTATATTCAACAATATGCTACTTCGAACCAGACTTGGCCAGAATATGCGTACAGTAGGTCAAAGTCGTACTGTAGCCAATGCAGCTGGTATAAATGTTGATAGAACAAGGATAATAGCCATGATTATATCTACTGTACTTGCTTGTTGGGGTCAGTTAATTTATTTACAAAACATTGGTACCTTCTCAACCTACGGTGCCCATACTCAAGTAAGTCAGTTCGCCATAGCAGCACTTCTTGTAGGTGGAGCATCAGTTCATAAGGCAACAAACAAACAAGCCATAATAGGGGTTATACTATTCCATACCTTGTTTATAGTTGCACCTCAAGCAGGAAAAGAGTTGTTTAACAATGCACAACTAGGAGAATATTTTAGAGTATTCGTTGCCTATGGAGTTATAGCAGTATCCCTTGCAATGCATGCTTGGAAGACTACTATAAAGCCTAAAGAAACGGATAAACTTGATTCCAGTTTAGCTGATAGTTAAATTACTGATTAAAAAACAAATGAATAAGTGAAAATAGCCTTCCTACAAGCAAATGTTTATATACTCGTAGGACGGCTATTTTTTCATATTATAGATAATTTGATTTCAAAAATATTGACTTTTCTAGCTAGTTGATTTATGCTTATAATATAGGTATAATTGATATTCATTATCAAATAGCTAGGAGGAGCTTAATATGGTAGATTTGATTATAATTGGGATTATAGTGGTTTGCATAGTGCTAAGTATAACTAGTATTAGAAAGAGAAAAAAATCAGGTGGATCTAGTTGCGGTGGTAGCTGTAGTGGTTGCCCGTCTACAACTTGTAGCACCAATAAATAGGATTAAGATATAGGTACAAGATAAAATCTGTCCAGGAGGTATTAGATGAAGAATATTGTATCCCAAGAATGGTTAGTAAATAATATGCTAGAGGAAAATTTGATTATATTAGATGTGAGGGCAGGCTTGACTGATCCTGATTACGGTTATGAAGAATATAAAGAAGGTCATATAAAAGGTGCTCAATTTGTTTCAATGGAAGACACCTTGACAGGGAAATTAGGTCAGCATGGGGGTAGACACCCATTACCTAATATGGAAGTATTTATTGAAAATATGAAAGAATTGGGTGTAAATAATGATTCTACAATAATCATATATGATGATGGTGATTTATCCATGGCAGGTAGACTTTGGTGGATGTTGAAATATGCAGGAAAAGATAAGGTATTTGTCTTGGAAGGTGGAATAAAAGCTTGGATAGAGAATGGGAATGAACTTACAACAGAGATACCTACACCTCTAAAATCAAATTCATTGACCTTGAATATAAATGATTTAATGAAAGTAGATGTTGATTATGTAAAATCAGCTATTAATTCAAAGGATGTTGCTATTGTAGATGCAAGAGCTAAGGAGAGATATGCCGGTGAAGTGGAACCCATGGATAGAATACCAGGACATATCCCTAATGCATTGAACTTTCCTTGGATGGATTTGTTAATTGATGGAAAGGTAATGGATAAGGAATCCCTGATTGACCATTTCAAATCCTTGGAAAAATATGAAGAAGTAATTGTTCATTGTGGATCGGGTATTACAGGCACTGTAAATTACATGCTAATGGAAGAAATAGGACTTACTCCAAGACTATATCTAGGTGGTTATAGTGATTGGGTTAGCTATGAGGATAATGAAGTAGTGAAAGATTAATATAATAGTTAGTATAATAAAATGCAGAGGGAATTCCCACTGCATTTTAAAATGCCACTTGTCAATGGATTGACACCTAAAATAATATATGGTATATCTTATTTAGGTGAATACTGTAATCAAGTGTTAGCTTATACATCATACTAAAGAATTTACGAGGAGGAATAGCATGAAATTTTGGAAAAGAAGTCTATTGTTTTTAATTGCATTTGTTATGGTAATATCTGTTATAGGGTGTACAGCTAAGGATGAAGCAAAGGAAGACATAGGAACACCAGATATAGGTTCTGAAACACCACAAGAAGGTGAAAAAGAACTGGAAGATTCAACAATCACAATTACAGATCACTTAGGTAGAACTATTACTATGGAGAAGAAAGCAGAAAAAATAGTAAGTGGGTATTACATAACTACATCTATGTTAATTGCTTTAGGATTAGAAGATAATGTAGTAGGAGTAGAAGCAAAAGCAAACACAAAGCCTATTTACTCATTAGCTGCACCACAATTTTTAGAGTTACCAAATGTAGGCACTGCAAAGGAATTTAACTTAGAGGGTACAATAGCTCTTAATCCAGATTTAGTTATATTACCTATTAGGTTAAAGGATGCTGTAGAAAGCTTAGAAAAAATGGGCATAACAGTAATAGCAGTAAACCCTGAAAGTATGGATTTACTAAAAGAAGCTATTGAAATGATAGGAAAAGCTACTGGAACGACAGCAACAGCAGATAAGTTGATAGCATATTATGATCAAAAAACTATAGATATTAGACTAATGGCTCAATATGGTAGTAGAATGAGGATTTACCTTGGAGGTAATAGTGATTTTCTATCTACTGCCTCAAAGAAAATGTATCAAAGCTATATGATTGAAACAGCTGGAGGCACTAATGTAGCTTATGATATAGATGATACCTATTGGTCTATCATTTCATATGAACAGTTAATCGCTTATAATCCAGAAATGATAGTTATAGTACCAGGAGCAACTTATACAAAAGAGGATATTCTTAATGATCCTAAATTAGCTGCCATTGATGCAGTAAAGAATAATAAGATTTATGTAATGCCAGATTCCTTTGAAGCTTGGGATTCTCCAGTACCGTCTAGTATATTGGGCACAAGATGGCTAGGATTTGTTATAAATGAAGACCTACATGCTTTTGATGCATTTAAAGATGAGGTGGTAGAATTCTACGAAACTTTCTATGGATTTACACCAGACAAAGAGAAAATAACTAAATAATGAAAATAGACAATGTAGATACAAGAGAAATTAATAGGAAATATCTGCCTCATTACAGTATAGCAATTGTGTTATTATGTGTTGCATTTCTAATATCCATAGGAGTGGGGAGATACCTCATTCCTATTAAGGATATTTTCAAAATCTTCCTTGGTGGTGAGGTTGACGATACAGCAAGGATGGTATTCTTTAATCTTAGGCTTCCTAGGACAATTATGCTGCTTATTGCAGGAATGGGGCTCAGTATAGCAGGATCTGTATATCAAACAATCTTTAAAAATCCCCTTGCGACTCCAGATATTATAGGGGTTTCTTCGGGAGCAACACTTGGGGCGGCTGTTTGCATTGTATTTTTAGCTGGAGGAACTTTTACTATAGCCTTTAGTTCTTTTGTGGGGGGAGTTTTAGCAGTTTTTGTAGCTATTGGACTTACCAAAATATCCAATAAGGGAATTGCAAGTTTTGTTTTGGCAGGTATAGTGATTGGATCTCTAAGTAACGGATTTATAATGATATTGAAGTACTTTGCTGATCCAGAAAGACAATTGGCAGCAATTGAATTTTGGTCGATGGGGAGTTTTGCTGGGGTTACATCAGAGAAGCTCTTTTCTATATTACCTTTCTATTTATTTGGTATTATAATGTTAGTACTATTTAGATGGCAGATTAATATCTTGTCATTAAGCGATGACGAAGGTAAAAGCCTTGGTTTACAAGTTGAAAAGATACGACTTTATGTTATTCTTGCTGCAACCTTGGTAGTAGCCAGTATTGTAAGCATTACTGGACTTGTATCATTTATAGGTTTAATAGCACCACATATAGCAAGGATGATAATGAAAAGAAATGATTTTAATACTGCTATTTTTAGTGGACTAATTGGTGCAATAATCCTTATTATAGCTGACTGTCTAGCAAGAAGTATAGGAAGTAGTGAAATCCCCATTAGTATATTGACTACTTTTATCGGAGCACCATATTTAGCATATTTAATGAGTCGCTACAGATAGGAGGATGCATATTGGAATTACTAAAGGTTGAAAATATTGTAGCAGCCTATGACAAGGAATTAATAGTTAATGATATTAGTTTTAATATGAAAAGAAAGGAATTTATCGGTCTTCTAGGGTTAAATGGTACAGGGAAGACTACTTTATTAAAGGTAATTAGTGGACTATTAAGAGCAAAGAGTGGTAAATGTCTTATAGATGGAAAAAATATTTATGAATACAATGAAAAACAACGGGCAAGATTTATTTCCTTTATGCCTCAGCGACATAGTATAGTTTATGATACAAGGGTAATAGAAATTGTACTGATGGGTATTACTCCTTATCTTGGGGTATTTGGCTACCCCACTAGGGAAGACAAGCAGATTGCCTATAGTATACTAGAAAAAATGGAGATAGAAGACTTAGCTGATGAAAATTTTCTCCAATTAAGTGAAGGGCAAAAACAACTAATTATTGTAGCCAGATCTTTAATGCAGAATTCTGAGATTATGTTATTTGATGAGCCTAATAGTGCATTGGATTTTAACAACAGTCATATGGTTTTATCAAAAATAAAAGAAATAGTAAAAGGTGAAGAGAAGGCAGGACTAATCACTCTACACGATCCAAATATGGCACTTTATTATTGCGATAGAATAATAATATTAAAAGATAATAAAATCTTTACTGATTTTAAAACCGATGATGTAGACAGCAAATCCCTAAGCAATACATTCAAAGAAGTATATGGTGAAATTGAAATAATTCAACATAAGGAAAAATATTTAATGATAAAATCACAATAAGTTTGGAATTCGGTGCCAGGCACCAAATTCCAAACTTATTTACTTTCTAAAATACCCAGTTTCCATTCTTGAATAATTGTACTTCAGTGCCATCTTTTTCATATGCTGTAATATTTAATTCTGGACCGCCTACCATAAAATCTTCATGAATTAAACTGAAGTTCGCACCTTTTGCTTTTAGTTCTTCTTCAGTCATATTAGAACCATTTCTCATGGCATAGGCATATGCTCTGCCTAAGGCAAAATGAACTGAAGCATTTTCGTCAAATAATGTATTGTTAAACAATATACCTGTATTTGATATTGGAGAGTCATCTTGAACTAAAGCTACCTCCCCTAAATAAGTAGCACCTTCATCATTTTCCATAAGTTTTTTCAAGATGTCATATCCCTTTTCTGCATAGAAATCAACTACTTTTCCATCCTTAAATGTAAATCCAAAGTCTTCAATAAGCCTTCCATTTAAGCTAAGGGCTTTTGTAGCCTTTAATGTTCCGTTGACTTTGAGGCGATGAGGTGTAGTAAATACTTCTTCTGTAGGCATATTTGCTACATAAGAGTGGCCAGCTTGGCTTTCCTTGGAACCACCCATCCAGAAATGATCTTCAGCTAGATAAACCTCTAGGTCAGTACCTGGCCCTTTTAATACTAGTTTTTCAAATTGCTTATCATTTAAGAAATTCTTATATTTTTTCAAATTTTTATCATGGATTTCCCAAGCCTTTACAGGATCATCTTGATCAACTCTAGTAGCTGAAAATACTTTCTCCCATAATCTTTCCATGGCTAGATCAACATCTAAATCAGGGAACACAGATTTTGCCCATGGAATTGATGGCATAGCTACTATATTCCATTTTGTAATTCCTGTCATTCGATACTTCATTACAGATGCCATAGCTTGTGAAGCAGATTTCTGGCTTTTAGCAACTATTTCTCCATCTATATCTTTTAATAATTCTGGGTCAGGAGCAAGAATAAATATATGGTGGTAATTATCTTTATACATTGCTTCTAGAGAATCTACCTTCCATTGAGGGTAGTCTTCAAATACATAATCTTTACCATGTTTAAATCTTGCTAAACTCATTTCATCGTCATTTAATTGAAATTCAACATGCTTTGCTCCTGCGTCATAGGCTTCTCTCATAATAGCCCGTGCAAGAGGCAAAGTTACGGCATTTCCTGTTACTATTAGACCTTCTTTTTCTTTAAGATTTATACCAACTTTTACTGCCAGCCTTGCATATTTATCTAAGTTGCGTTGAAAATTATCCATTAATAGCCTCCTTTTAGTAAAAAATAGTACTTAATGCCTATTGTACCATAGATATACATATTTATATATTTATTTTAAAAAAAACATACAAAAATCTCTTTTACTTAGACTACTTTTTCAACCCTTACAGCTGCAACTTTTAATTCTGGTATCTTTGCCATTTTATCTACTTCAGGATTTGTTAGGTAATTTACCTTTGCATCTGAATAATGAAAAGGCATAAATAATACATCTTCAGCTATCCTATCGGTTGACTTTACTGTAGTGACCACTGAGCCACGCCTAGAAGTAACTTTTACTTCTTCTCCATCATGTAATCCTAATCTATCAACAGTTGCTGTATTCATCTCGATAAAGGAATCTGGGGCTTTCTTGTCAAGTGCATCTACTCTACCTGTCATAGTCATACTGTGATATTGATATAATACCCTGCCTGTAGTCATAATAAATGGGTAATGCATATCTACTAGCTCTGCACTTGAAATATTGTCTACTGTTACAAATAAGGCCTTCCCTCTATCAAACTTTCCTTCATGCAAGAGTTTAGTTCCAGGGTGATCCTTATCTAAGCAAGGCCATTGTATTCCTACTTCCTCTAATCTATCATAGGATATTCCGCCGTATTCAGGGGTTAGTGAAGCAATTTCTTCCATTATTTCTGATGGGTGCTTATAATTTTGATTCATTCCCAGTCTATTCATTATATCCATAATGATTTTCCAGTCAGGCTTAGAATCTCCAACAGGTTCGATTGCTTTTCTTACTCGTTGAACTCTTCTCTCCGTATTTGTAAAAGTTCCATCCTTCTCAGCAAAAGAGGCTGCAGGGAGGACAACATCAGCAATGGCAGCTGTCTCAGATAGAAAGATATCTTGCACAACTAAAAAATCCACATTTTTTAAAGCCTTTTCTACATTCTTTAAATCTGGGTCTGTAAGCATAGGATTTTCACCCATAATATATAGGAACCTAATACTGCCATCTTCTCCTCCGTGTATTATTTCTTGTAGGGTTAATCCTGATTTTGATGGTAGAGTAACTCCCCAAGCCTTTTCAAACTTTTCCCTCACTTCCTTCTTATATACCTTTTGATATCCTGGATAATCCCCAGGAAGGCTACCCATATCACATGAGCCCTGTACATTGTTTTGTCCACGCAAAGGATTGATACCTGTGAATTCCTTTCCTATATTTCCACAAAGCATTGCAAGGTTAGATAAAGCCATAACAGCATAGCTACCTGAAACATGTTGAGTTATTCCCATGGCATAGTATATCCCAGCATTTTCAGCCTCTGCATACATTCTAGCAGCTTTTTTTATATCTTCAGGATCAAGGTCACATACATCAGCTACCTTTTCTGCTGTAAATGATTTAATATGTTCTGCAAATTCATCAAAATTTTCGGTTCTTTCTTCTATATATTTTTTATCGTGCAAATCATTTTTGATTATCTCATTCATCATTGCATTTATAAGGGCAATATTATTACCTGGCCTCATTTGTAAATATATATCTGATATTTTAGCCATATCAGTTTCTCTAGGGTCTGCTACAATAATTTTGGCCCCTTTTTTCTTCGCCATCCTCATTTTATTGGATATAACTGGATGATTTTCTGAAGTATTTGATCCAATTATAAACATTAGGTCTGTATCTAATATTTCCTCGATACTATTAGTCATGGCGCCGCTTCCTAAAGTAGTTGCAAGTCCTACAACTGATGAAGAATGTCAGAGTCGTGCGCAATGATCAATATTGTTAGTACCAAACCCTACTCTAACAAGCTTTTGAAATAAATAATTTTCTTCATTTGTACATCTTGCTGAACTCAACCCACCGAACACATCACTTCCGTACTTTGACTTTATTTCATTGGCTTTTTCAGTTATTAAATTATATGCTTCTTCCCAAGAGGCTTCCACAAACTCACCGTTTTTCCTTATGAGAGGAGTTTTTAATCTATCAGGGTGATTAATGAATTTAAAACCAAACTTTCCCTTAACGCACAACAAACCCGTGTTAGGCAATACATTAACGGGCTTACAATCTACCACATGTTCATCTTTAACTACTAATTCTAGTTGGCAGCCAACTCCACAATATGCACATGTTGTTTTAACATATCTTGATTCTTCAGTTTCTTCCTTATTTTGCTTCATAGTTTCTGTATCGTGCAGTTCGCCTACTTCCATCATATATTGTTTTGGCATTAGAGCACCTGTGGGACATACTGATACGCAATTCCCACAGTCTTCACATTGATTATTTTCAGAGGATGAAGTTTTTCTAGATATATATCCTTTATGGTTGATTTCTAAGGAACTTCTACCTTGTAATTCATTGCATACATTTATGCATAGATTGCAAGAAATGCATTTGTTAGGATCTATATCATAAAATAGATTTGTAGTGTCCTTAGGATATATTTCTCTATCACTTGTATATGAAGCTGTTTTATTTACAACTTCATATTCATCACAATAAGAATGTAGTTTACAATCTCTTGTTTTATGACAATCAGTACAATCATCAGGGTGACCCCATATTAATTTGTCCAACACTTCTCTTCGAGCAGATATTACTTTTTGGCTATTTGTTTTAATTATCATACCTTCTTCTACTCTAAGAGAGCATGAAGTTTTTAGGTCAGATTGACCATTAACTTCAACAATACATAGATTGCATGAGGCTTCAGCCTCTAATCTTTCATCATGGCATAAGGTTGGAACATGTATACCAAATTGATTGCATGCCTGAAGTACTGTCAAGTTTTCAGGGATTTCATAGTCCATATTATTAATATTTATATTTATCATTTACTCATTCACCTTTCTTGGGTTATTGTTCCATTTTTCCCATTATCGCGAGAAATTATGATATAAACTTTAAAATAATAAAATCAATGTTATTAGATACAGTAATAAAAATTTCAATTGCATCTTTTCGAAAATAGTATCTATAGATTTTAAATTTAGTAGACTAGTGAACAAAGAAGGGAGTAAAGAATAATGAAAATACCAACAGCTTTAAAGCATAAACCAGTGATAGTATCTGCAATCTATGAGAATATTGATGTTAGAAATGCTTATGACTCAGATGCAAAAGGCCTTTCATTGGACTAGCTCAGTGGATGACAGGGTAAGGTAGATATTTCTGCTAAGGTATGTTGATATACAGTGAAAAGTGATCCACACATTCAATAGCCTTAGGCACTAATAATGAAAAAATAGATGAGGATATCAAACTATTCAGTCAAGCATTAAATGATTATGGGGAGCTTATAGGCGAAAGATTATATACCTTATCAAGGATTTTGGAAGGAAATGAGATATTAGATCAAAAGGAAGTAATAGATAAATATTAGGAAGAAATATAGCACTTGTCACATTGTGTATTATTACCAGGGTCATGTAAAAAAATGGTAGAACTTATCACATGAATGTGATAAACTACATCTATTATTAATATTACAATAAATACAACTTGGGGGGTAGTAATAATTATGGTAGGATTATCAAAGAATTATGATGCTACAAGAGTAGACAAGTTTAACTTAATTCTTAGTTGGATAATTATTATATCGGTGGTATTACAAAGTTTTTTAAATAATGGTTTTGATTATGGATTAATTATGAGTGGAGTAGGATTAACTTTCATATCGATAAGCATGATTTCTTATTTTGCTAAAATTAATCATAAGGTCAAAAGTTTTATAATTGGATCTATGGCAACATATGTAGGCCTGGTAATGTCGCACTTAACCCAAGGAGAGCCTAAAATATTTTTAGGTTATTATATTTCACTAACCATGATGGGACTTTACTTTAGAAAATCTTTGGTATTAAATTATGGAATATTTTTCAATATTATTATGTCAATTTATTTTTATATAAGTCCTACATCTGTACTTAAATCAGGGAGTATCAATGAGTTTATATCATATATGTTTCTTTATGACATATCTATATTAGTCATATACTTTATGTGTAAATGGGGAAATGAATATGTACAATCCTCAATTAAAAGTGAAAATGAATCTAATTTATTAGTGAAAAAGCTTGAAGATACAATGAAAGTTATACAAAGTAGTACAGAGGTGTTAAATAATAATATATCTAATTCTTCAAATGATCTTCAGATAATTAGAGATATAAGTAACTCTATTACCTTAGCTGTTCAAGAGATAGCCACTGGTGTTAGTCAGGAGGCAAATAGTATCCAAAGTATAAACAACTTAGTTTTAGAAGTCGGTGACATAGTTAAAGATACACAGAAGATTTCAATGGAGGTAAGTCAAGTTACTAATGAAACAGATAAACTAACATTAAATAGCCTTGAAATATTCAATAAAACAAATGAACAGATGGAAATAATCAATAGTACGGTCACATCAGCTGCAAACAATGTACAAGAACTGGAAAGCAGTATAAATAATATTAATGTAATATTATCCATTATAATACAGATATCAGAACAAACAAATCTTCTTGCATTAAATGCAGCTATAGAAGCCGCTAGGGCTGGTGAATCAGGTAGGGGCTTTGCAGTTGTTGCAGAAGAGGTGAGAAAACTTGCAGAACTTAGCAAGGAAAATGTTAACGATGCTAGCAGGATAATCAATGAAATAAACCAAAGGACTAAGATAGTGCTATCGGAAGTAAATCAAGGAAACGAAGCAGCAGATATAGGTAAGGATCTTATGGAGGGTATGATTAAAAGCTTTGGTAGTATGACATCCTCTTTTGATAAAGTAAGGAATATGGTGAAATTAGAGGATAAAAATGTTGAAGATCTATTCAACAGATTTAATGAGATCCAATATCAAATAGAAAATATAGCAAGCATATCAGAAGAACATGCCGCTTCAATAGAAGAGATACAGGCAACAATTGATGAGCAGAATAATAGAATAATTAATAGTGATATTGCTATAAAAGATATGGGAAAATCCAGTAAAGAACTTGCAAGAACGACTATGCAATAATATATAATAACTATTTGTGTAAAGGCAAGATGCACAATAATTGAAGATAGATAGACATTTAATCTAGATGTAATGGGTCCATTCCTATTGCATCTAGATTAATTTTAGGACCGTTTAATACTAGATATTGACATAAAAAATAAAGTATGATATAAAATTATTATTAGCACTCTCAAACTTAGAGTGCTAATAAATTTATAATAGTAAAAAAGAAGGAGTAGATAACTATGGAGAAAAGGGAATTTAGGGCAGAATCAAAACGCTTGCTTGATCTAATGGTCAATTCAATTTACACACATAAGGAAATATTCTTAAGAGAGTTAATTTCCAATGCATCTGATGCAATAGACAAAATCTACTACAAAGCCTTAACTGATGAAAGCATATCGTTTAATAAGGATGATTATTATATCAATATAGCAAGTGATGAGGATAATAGGACATTGACTATATCTGATACGGGAATAGGAATGTCAAAGGAAGAGTTAGAGGAGAATCTTGGAGTAATTGCAAATAGTGGTAGCTTTGCATTTAAGAAAGAAAATGAAATAAAAGATGGCTTTGATATAATAGGTCAATTTGGTGTTGGTTTTTATTCCGCATTTATGGTGGCAGAAAATGTAAGGGTAATAAGTAAAACTTTTGGATCGGATCAAGGATATAAATGGGAATCTGATGGGGCAGAGGGTTATACTATAGAGCCTTGTGAAAAAGATACTATTGGAACAGAGATAATACTTAAGATTAAGGAAAATAGTGAAGATGAAAATTACGACGAGTTCCTAGAGGAATATAGATTAAAAGAGATTATTAAGAGATATTCAGACTTTATTAGATACCCAATTAAAATGAATGTGACAAAGAGCAGAAAAAAAGAAGGGTCTGAAGATGAGTATGAAGAGTATAAAGAGGAACAAGTTGTAAATAGTATGGTTCCTATTTGGAGAAAGAACAAGAATGAATTAACAGAAGAAGATTACGAAAACTTCTACGCAGAGAAGCATTATGGTTTTGACAAGCCAATTAAATCAATACATTTATCTGTAGATGGTGTTGTTAGATATAATTCAATACTATTTATACCTAGTAAAACTCCTTATGATTTTTATACTAAGGAATATGAAAAGGGACTAGAACTATATTCAAATGGTGTAATGATAATGAGTAAATGCCCAGATCTACTTCCAGACTATTTTAGTTTTGTAAAAGGAGTAGTAGATTCAGAGGATTTATCTTTGAATATTTCTAGAGAAATATTACAGCACGATAGACAATTGAAAGTTATAGCAAAAAAGATTGAAGATAAGATTAAAGATGAGTTAATGCTATTACTAAAGAATGAAAGAGAAAAGTATGAAGAATTCTTTGAAAGTTTTGGTCGAGGACTTAAATTTGGCATATATAGTAGCTATGGTATGAATAAGGAAACTTTACAGGATTTACTTCTTTTCTATTCTTCAAAAGAAAAGAAAATGGTTACATTGGAAGAATATGTAGCTAGAATGCCAGAGGAGCAAAAATACATCTACTATGCATCTGGAGAATCAGTTGAAAGAATAAATAGATTGCCACAAACTGAGCTTGTAAATGATAAGGGCTATGAAATATTATATCTTACAGATGATGTAGATGAATTTGCAATCAAAATGTTGATGAATTATAAAGAAAAAGAATTCAAATCCGTATCATCTGGTGATTTAGGCATTGAGACAGATGAGAATAAGGAAATAGAATCTGAATTAGAAGAGAATAAAGATTTGTTTTCTCACATGAAGGAATTATTGGGTGGCAAGGTAAAGGATATTAAACCATCAAAGAGGCTAAAAGAGCATCCAGTTTGTTTATCTAGTGAAGGAGATCTTTCCATAGAGATGGAAAAAATCTTAAGCCAAATGCCTGACAATAATGGTATACAGGCTGATAAAGTACTTGAGATAAATGTCCATCACAATGTATTTAATACATTGAAATCTTCCTTTGAAAATGACAAAGAAAAACTAGAACTCTATACAAACTTACTATATAATCAGGCTTTATTAATAGAAGGATTACCTATAGAAGATCCGATTGAGTTCACAAATAATATATGTAAGCTTATGTAAAAGATATTGGGGGAAATAACCCCAATATTTTTTTGATTAATTTATAGGAAATTATGGTAGAATATATTAACTAAGTGCAAATTTAAATTGAGAAATGAAATTATATTTTTGGAGGAGAATAGATGAAATTTTTAGTACCAATTATAGTTGGAGCAGTTATAGGATATTTTACAAATTGGCTTGCAATAAAAATGTTGTTTAGGCCACATTATGAGAAACGGATTTTTGGAATGAAGCTACCATTTACACCAGGACTTATACCTAAGGAGAGAGAGAGAATAGGTAAAAGCATAGGGGAAACAGTAGGAGTATATTTATTATCTCCTGATACAATTATGGAATCTTTGTCTAGCAAAAAAACTGAGGAACAAACAAAGCAATGGATAGAAAGCAAATTAACTAGCCTTAGAGAAAATGATGCAACAATTAAAGAAATATTGACAAATCTTTCAGATGAAGACTATGGTACTATAGTAAAAGCCATAGAAGGCAATTTAGTTGATATAGTACTTCAACACATAAGGAAAGATAAATTTAAATCCAAGATATCTAATATTATTAGAGCTAATATTGAAGAATTAGATACGGATCATATATATGAAAGACTAGATAAAAAATTAGCTATGATTTTATTGGATATATCTAGGTCCACTGATCTTAGAACTGGGCTAATTAACTTTATGGAATTAAAACTTAAGGAACTAAGTGTAAATGAAAAAAATGTATCTGAGATAATCCCAATTGAAATCACCAATTCAATAAATAAATATATTGATGAAAACGGCTATAGAATTGGAAATATTATAAGGGATAATTTTAATGATCCTATTGTTCAGGCTAAATTGAAAGCATCAATTTCCGATTTGGTTTCAAAAAATATGAGTAAGCTAATAATTACTTTTATCAGTGCGGATACCATATCAGAAAAGATATTTCAAATACTAGAAAAGTATATTGCCAGTGAGGAAGCAAACAAGGATATTATTATGATTTTGGAGTCTTCAATTCATAAGGCAATGGAATCTAAAGCTTCAGATATATTCCCTGAAATAATAGATAGCTTTGGTGTTGAAGGCTTATCAAATATTGCAGACTTGATAATAGCTTACATAGAAGATGAGAACAATCATAAATCTTTGCTAGAGATTATTCAGAATAAGCTAAAGGATGAAGAATCAAATAATAAAGGATTTATTATTGATTATTTATCTAAGAGTGCAAATCTCATCTTAGACTCTAAAGAGGCAAGCAATACTTTAGTCCTATTTTTAGATGATATAGTTCAACATTTCATGAGCAAACCTATATCTTTTTACTGCAGAAACATTGATGAACACACGGCTTCAAGAGTTTATACTTATTCTAGGCTTCTATTCGACAAATTTATAAGGACTGAAATGTCGAAGATTGTTGAAATCATCGATATTTCAGGAATAGTTGAGGAAAAGATTAACAGTTTTGATGTGAATTTTACAGAGAAGTTAATACTAGATATTGCAGACAGAGAACTAAAGGCTATTACTTGGTTAGGAGGATTGTTGGGAGGTATTATCGGTATATTAACTCCTCTAATTCAGCTATTATATTAATTTAGAATTCTTAATATATCATCGACAATTTCTACTACCAATTAAACCATAGATGTAGTATACTTAGATAAGAACTAATACTATATATAGTTGATTTGATAGTAACTTGAATAGGGGGATTGTAATGTTAAATGTTGAGAAACGAAATGGGATTATAGTGATTTTTGAATCTGAAAAGATTGCAAATGCTATTAAAAAAGCTATGGCTGAATCCGAATTAGGTATTGATGAGAATTTAGCTAATGAAATTGCAGATAAGGCTGTTACTGCTTTTAGTGATTTAGAAGTAGTCAATATTGAAAAGATCCAGGATTTTGTCGAAATTGAACTTATGAAGTCGAGACCTGATGTGGCTAGGCTTTATATTTTATATAGGCAGGAGAGAGCTAAACTAAGGGAACAAGGATGGGTAATGTCGGATCTTCAAAGGGATATTTATGAGAAGAAATATCGCTTTAATAATGAATCTTTTGATGGTTTTTTAACTAGAGTTGGTGGTGGAAATAATGCCATTAAAAAGGCTATAAAGGATAAGAAATTTATGCCAGCTGGACGAATATTAGCAGGTAGAGGCTTGGATAAGTTCGGAAGAAAGATAACATTATCAAACTGTTATGTAATGCCGAAAGTAGAGGACAATATTGAATCAATATTTGATACTGCAAAATACCTAGCAAGAACATATTCATATGGTGGAGGAGTAGGTTTAACTATTTCTAAGCTTAGACCGAGAGGTGCTAAGGTTAACAATGCTGCTAATACTACAACAGGAGCAGTTTCATTTATGGACTTGTTTTCTATGGTTACAGGATTAATTGGCATGAGAGGCAGACGAGGTGCTTTGATGCTAAACATGGATTGCAATCATCCTGATATTGAAGATTTTATTGATGTAAAGAATGATTTATCTAAGGTTACTTATGCAAATATATCTGTAAATATAGATGATGAGTTTATGAATGCAGTTAAAAATAATGAAGATTATAAATTATCTTTTATAGTAGCATCAACAGGTGAAGAAATTAGCAAAATAGTAAATGCCAGAGAACTGTATAATAAACTAGCAAAGAATAATTGGAATATGGCTGAACCTGGGATTTTATATAAAGATCGTATAGACTCTTGGCATTTAATGAGTGAGGATAAGGATTTTGAATTTGCAGGAGTTAATCCATGTGCTGAAGAAACTCTTCCTGCTTTTGGTAGCTGCAATCTCTCATCTATAAATTTATCAGAATTTGTAAAGAAGCCTTTTACCAAGTATGCATATTTTGAATTTGAGAAATTTGGTGAAATGGTAAGAGATGGAGTTATTTATTTAAATGAAGTATTAGATGAAAATATGGAACTACACCCACTAGAACAACAAAGAGAAATGTCTAGAGACCTAAGACAAATAGGACTTGGAATCATGGGATTGGCGGATATGTTTATTAAACTAGGAATAAAATATGGAGGAGAGGAATCTATTTCCTTTATCCATAAAATAGGAAACACTATGGTCAATGAGGCTTTAAGACAATCAGCGTTATTAGCTAAGGAAGAAGGACCATTCCCTAGATATAAGGCAGAAGCAGTTCTCAAATCTCCTTTCCTATTGGAGAATGCAGATGAGGATGTACTGGAGTTAATTAAGGAGTATGGACTTCGCAATAGTCAACTGTTAACCATACCACCTACAGGGAGCATATCGACTTTAATTGGATGTAGTAACGGAGTGGAGCCTATATTCCAAGTATCTTATACAAGAAAGTCCGAATCTCTTCATAATGTTGACACATATTATAAAGTATTTACATCTATCGTTAAGGAATATATGGATAAAACCAATATATCAAAAGAAGAAGATTTGCCAGATTACTTTATTACAACTTCTAACTTAAACTATAGAAATAGAATAGAAGTTCAAGCTGTATGGCAACAATATATAGATGCTAGTATTTCATCTACTGTTAATGTTCCTAATGAATTTACAGTTGAAGAAGTAGAAGAACTATATTTATATGCTTGGGAAAGAGGGTTAAAGGGAATCACCATTTATCGTGATGGCTGTGCAAGGTCTGGTATATTAATTACTAATAAAGAAAAAGATAGTAGATTAGATAGGATAGATCAGTTGAAAAATGAATTAAATGAATTAGCAGCTGAGCAATTAGTTGAAGATCCAGATACATGTCCAATGTGTGGAGGTCATTTAATGCATTCCAGTGGATGTGCAGAATGCCAAGACTGTGGATATAGTCCTTGTTCAATTTAATATAATTATAGATAAAAAGCTAAATGTTCAAGACATTTAGCTTTTTTATCTATAATGAACTTTTTATATATAGATATAATAGTTTAATCACCTGTTTTATACATTTATCATTCGGCCTTAACAAGACTTATAGTTGCAGATTCGTTATCAGACCAAGTAAATACAATATAATCTCCTTTTTCATTGCTAGCTTCATAACTTACATAACTTCCAGATGTGGACTCAGATGGTGTATCAGCAAATCCAGCTTCCTTTAGTTTTTCCAAATAATCAAAGGCATCTTCTTTAGCTACATATTCGACATAAACAAATTTATCCTCTGGACTTCCACTGCTTACTTCTATTATTTTTCCTTCTAGCTCTGGAATACCCTTGAAGAAGTCCTCTGGCCATGGTACATCATCTGTCATATCAATATCTTCATCTGATGCAGGGTCACCAATATAATCTCCAGTGAATTGTCCTGCGGAATCCTCACCATCAGGATTATCTCCGAACATATATGGTTTATCTGAGTAAGAAAGGCTACCTGCACCATCGAAGGTATAGGAAAATACGACTTCTGAGCCATCTTCATCTTTACCTGAGTACATGAATCCTTCTCCACTGGAAGTTGAAACTATTTCCTCATAATTGAGTTTCTTCACAGTTTCAATAAACTTTTCAGCATCGTCCTTCTTTAAACTATCAAAGTATATCATAACTAAAATATTTTCTTCGTCTTCCACCAACATATTGATATTAGCTTTTAATTCGGGTAAATTGGCCATTCTATCCTTTGGCCATTTTATGTTTTCACCTACTTGAGTCGTACTAGTCCCAGATTTTATTGTGGTTATATCTTTGCCTATATCTACTTGTCCTCCACTTGCACCTTCAATAATTTTTTCTGCTATTTTATCTTCTAATTTCTTTTTGCAGCCAGTTGAAAGTACTGCCAATATTACAATTAAAATAACAATTACTTTATTTTTCAATTTTAACCCCTCCTTCTATAAGAAACAATAAACAAAGACTATAAACTTATTTGATTTGAATATTTCTCTGCTAAGTCACCAAGTACTGGAAGCTTGAAATGCTCATATTTATATGCCTTTACCATCAGCAATACCCATAGAAGAAAAACAACTAAAGGTAGAATCAATAAAATCATCCAGCCTATAATTGGAACCAATCCAAGTACAAAACTTACTACAAAGATAAATGCTGATAAAAGTATAGATTGCATGGCATGAAATTTGACAAACTTGCTTTCTTTTTCAAGAGCAAAAAATATTATACCAGTGATGAATCCTAATAGATATGATAATAAGCCAGCAACATTTTCATCCATACCAAGTGATGATTTTCCTTTGTTACCAATATCATTGTCATTCACAGTAAACCCTCCTTTTAAATAAACTCAGAATACTATATATTATTTATATTATAGCAATTAGGACTCCTATAATGTTTTAAAAACTATCCAAAAATTTACAGAATATTGACTTAAAACTAAACTATAAGAATATATTTTAAGGATAAATCAATAAGTATATTAATTGTCTTTCAATGGCCATAAAGAATAGGTATAATAATAGTAGAGATATTTGCTTTTAAATGTGGTAAAGGAAAAACTCCTACAGAATATAGAGCAAAATCAAAATTTTAAAATTGAGGTGTCTTATGTGGAAGAGTCATAACAAAAAAATCTTGTTATTTTTATCTTTCTTAATAGCTATTTCTTTAATATTTACATCCTCTAATATGTTAGCAGAAAAGGATGATTCTACTTCAGAGATTCAACAAAAACTAGATAGTATTTCCCATGAAGAAAGAGAAATTTTAGAATTTCTATTTCTTCAAGTACAAGAGATCGAAGAAATGGAAAGAGAAAGCATAAGGATTAATGAAGAAATACATATAATGACTAAAGAAATAGATGGTTTAGAAGAGAATATTCTAAAAGAAGAGACTAAATATGATGAAAACCTAAATGCTTTAGAATCCATATTAAAGTCCTATCAAAGAATGGGTCCCGCTTCTTTTTTAGAGATAATATTAGATTCCGATAATTTAAATAGTCTTATTCGTCGTATAAATTTAATCAGAGATTTGACTAGAAATACTGGGAATCTATTAGAGGATACAGAGGAAGCTAAGGAGAGACTCTTAGGTGAAAAGTTAAATTTAGATCAAAAGCTTGAATTACTAGAAGAAAGACAGAAGGCTCTAGAGGAATCTTTGGAGCAGAAGCAAAAGCTGGTAGCAGAAAAGGAAGCTTATCTTGAATCCCTTGCTGGTGATAAGGACCTATATATGCAACGATTAGAATATGTAGCTATGTTGATGGAAGAAATTAAGCAAATATTAGCTGATTTTACAAAGGAATTTTCTAGGATTATTCAAGACGGAAATTTACCTATGGATGCAGTTAAAGAAACAATTACATTAAGAGGTGTTAAAGGAACAATAGATGAAAAGACATTTAACGACATAATTGCCTCATATAAATCTTTACCATATATGGAGATTAGATTTAAAGATGGAGAGATTGAACTTAATGCACCAGATAAAAAGCTGTCTTTAGCAGGACAATTTAATATAGTGGATGGACAAACCTTGCAATTTGAGGCTGAAAGAGGGAGCTTTTATGATATGCCTTTAGAAAAAGGGACTATAGAAGAATTGTTTAAAGAAGGATATTTTATTTTAAATCTTGAACCTTTAATAGGTGGAAATATTATTAAATCTGTGGAAATAAAAAAAGGATATCTTGAATTGTTAGTATCTATAAAGATATTCTAAGACTGGGGGAGAGATAAATGATTGAGGCAAAGAATATGTCTTTAATATATGGTGATGGCACTGTTGGGTTAAAAGATGTAAATCTAAAGATAGATGCAGGTGATATTGTTTATATTACTGGACCCAGTGGATCAGGTAAAACAAGTTTGTTAAAGCTTTTTATGGGGATAGAGTATCCTACGATGGGAGAATTAAATATATTAAATTTACCAATTACAAAAGAGCGGTCATCTAAGATTAGGAAATTAAGAAGAATAATAGGTCCTGTTTTTCAAGAATTTAAACTAATAAAGGGCAGAACTTCCCTAGAAAATACTATGATAGGCATGAGGTTTATAGGTTTATCAAATAAGCAAATAAAAGAAGCCTCAATCAATGCATTATGTAGAGTAGGTCTGGAGCATAAAATACATTCATTAGTTGAACATCTTTCCTTTGGAGAGACTCAGAGAGTTGCCATAGCTAGAGCAGTAGCAAGAAAGCCTGCTATAATATTAGCCGATGAGCCTACAGGGAATCTAGATTTGGATAATGCAATTAACATATTGGAACTACTCACTTCTTTTAAGGACAAAGATACTACTGTAATAATAACTACCCATGCTACACATTTGATTTCAGATATAAAAGAGGGGAAATTTATTCAAGTAGATAAGGGAAGTATTTCTGTAGAAAGCCGAGGTGAGGCTTAAATGCGAAACTTTTTTTATAATATAGGATATTTTTTGAAAGAGGCTAAGACTATATTTCGGGTAGATTTATTATCAAATATCTTTTCTGTTTTCAGTATTGGGCTTATATTTTTCATACTCTCCATGATTTTCTCTGGTTTGTGGATAAGCAACCAAGTTGTAGAAGTTTTGCAGAGAGAGGCAGAGCTTAATGTATATTATGATGAGAATATTGGCGATTTAGAGATTGGAAAACTAATAGAGGATATAGGACAGATACCCGGTGTAAGACAGGTTAATCTAGTAAAGGAAGACGAATCATATAACAGAATGGTTGGAATCTTAGGAAAAGAAGCCAGTATATTGAAGCTATTTGATGATAATCCATTTACAGCATTTGTAGAGATGAAAATTGACTTAAATGAAATAGATAATATATTGGAGAAATTAGACACTGTAGATAATATGGAATATGTGAGAGATAACAAGGAAGTAATTGATAAGTTGCAAAATATAGTATTAATCCTTAAGGTCTTGGGAGTTTTATTTATGACAGCCGTAGGAATTTCTACTTTAGTAGTAGTTTCTCATATTATTAGACAGGGAATATATAATAATAGGGAGCAAATCAACACATTGAAGCTCTTAGGAGCACCAGATGGATTTATTGGATTTCCATTTTTACTTGAAGGCTTATTTTTGACCATAGGGGGAGGAATTTTAGCATCAGCATTAATATCATTTATTATTTATTATGGATTTAGGCAAATGGGAGGGGGAATTCCATTTATTCCTTTACCACCAGCAGAGGATTTAATATATATGATGATAATATTAATAATGGGTATCAGTGGAATATTAGGGATTGTTGGAAGCTTATTTGGATTAGCATCAGCTAAGAGTAAATAATTATGCTAATGCTATACAAGATTTAGTTTTTTGAATATTATAGTCTTAAAGAATATATTTCTAGGAAAAGGAGTTGAAAAGCAGGATAATATCCTGTATTAATATGAACATTGGATTAATTGGTCTACCATCTGTAGGTAAAACTAGCTTATTTAATCTTTTAACAGGCTCGAGTATAGAAATAACGGGATTTTCTCAAGGAAAAATAGATGCTAATCTAGGTATTGCAAAGATTCCTGATGAGAGAATAGATTTTTTATCAGATTTATATCAATCAAAGAAAACAACCTATGCAACAATAGAGGTAATTGATGTACCTGGCCTTGTAAAAGGCTCCTCCACTGGGAAAGGTGTGGGTAATCAATTTTTGGATAATATTAGAAAGGCAGATGTTCTAGTTCATGTACTTAGAGTATTTGAAAATGACAATGTAATCCATGTTGATGGAGATATAGATCCTAAGAGAGATATAGAAACAATAAATCTAGAATTACTATTTGCAGACTTGGCAGTTATTGAAAATCGAATAGATCGTATAGAAACATCTAAAAAATCCACAAAGGAAAACCAAGAAGAACTAGAAGTATTGAAGAAATGTAGAGAAGGATTGGAAAGTGGTCTTTTAATACACAATATAGATCTTAGCCATGAGGAAAAGGAAACTCTAAAGACATTCCAATTTTTATCTGAAAAACCAATTATATTGGTAGCTAATATAGATGAAAATCAATTGATGAACAAGGACTATTCTGGAAAAAAGCCACTAAATGAACTTGCACAAAGTGTAAATACACCTTTGATTGAACTTTGCATCAAAACTGAGCTAGAGATAACTGAGTTAGATCCGGAAGATAGAGAAATGTTCATAGAAGAATTAGGAATTACAGAATCGGGTATTGATGTATTAGCAAAAACTGCCTATGAATATCTAGGTCTAATATCATTCCTTACTGCAGGAAAAGATGAGGTAAGAGCTTGGACAATAAAGAAAGATACCATAGCCAAGGTAGCTGCTGGAAAAATACACTCAGATATAGAAAAAGGATTTATTAGGGCAGAAGTGTGTAAGTTTGTTCATTTGAAGGAATATGGTTCCATGGTAAAAGCTAAAGAAAAGGGTCTAGTGACTTTAGAAGGTAAGGAATATATTGTGGATGACGGAGATATAATTGAGTATAGATTTAATGTATAAGTTATAGATTAGATGAAAGAAGGGATTAAAATGGGAAAATATAAATATAATATGGAAGAACTGCATGTGATGACAATAGATATGTTGAAAAAAAGAGGGGTAGTGTTGGAGGATATTGGAAAACTAGTAATGATGCTGCAAGGAAAGTATTATCCGGACCTTACTATGGAGGTTTGCTTAGATAATATAAAATCGGTTCTTGCAAAAAGAGAAACAATTCATGCTATATTAACAGGGATTGCATTAGACGAAATAGCTGAGAAAAAAGGATTACCAGAGCCCCTTCAAAGTATAGTAGAATCAGATGAAGGATTATTTGGTATTGATGAGATAATTCCATTATCCATAGTCAATGTATATGGATCAATAGGATTGACTAATTATGGATATTTAGATAAGGAAAAGATAGGAATATTAAAAGAGTTAGATGAAATGAAAGGCGGAAAGGTGCATACCTTCTTAGATGACTTAGTAGCTGCAATCGCAGCTGCATCAGCCAGTAGAATAGCTCATTCAAGAGTTGATTAAGATATAAGAAGCTTCGAAGAAATTCGAAGCTTCTTTGTTGCATATTTTCCTATATACTTTCAATTATTGCAGAGACTAGTTCTGCAGTTTTAATTATATCTTTTGTAGCTATATATTCATCTACACTATGGGCGTTGAACATACCAATACCGAGGGTAGCAGCCTTTAAGCCCTTACCATTAAAGATATTTGTATCAGATCCACCACCAGTAGGCTTTGGCATATAAGGGATATCAACTTTGTTCATAGCCTTTTCAATTATCTTTAATATAGCTTCATCATTAGCTAATTTAAAAGTAGGATAAGAATTTTCTACAACTATATCTACCTTAGCATCAAAATCCTTAGCTGCTTTAGATAAAGTATATACCATATGCTTTACTTGATTATTTAATTTTTCCTCAACTAAGCTACGGGATTCAAATTCTACCTCTACATAATCAGCTACAATATTAGTTGCTAGACCGCCTTTAATTGTACCAACATTGGCAGTTGTTTCCTCATCAATTCTAAGGAGATTCATGTTATCTATTGCCCTAGCAGCAACTTGTATAGCACTAATTCCTTTTTCAGGGCTAAGTCCTGCATGGGCAGCTTTTCCATGGATTTTAGCGTGGATTTGAGTTTGAGCTGGGCCTTGGACATTTACTCCACCTATTTCTCCACTAGCATCTAAAACAAAAGCCATCTTGGATTTAAGTCTAGAGTAATCTAGGTATTTGGATCCGTATAGACCAACTTCCTCACAAATAGTGAATACCACTTCTATATCACCGTGAGCTATATTATTTTCTTTAATATGTCTAATGCCTTCTAATATGGCAACTATTCCAGCCTTATCATCAGCAGAAAGAATAGTATTCCCCTTAGATTTAATAATTCCATCTTCAATAATAGGTTCAATATTTTCACATGGAGTTACAGTATCCATATGGGCACAAAACATTATAGGCTCTACATTTTTATTTCCTTTTAAATATCCAATGAGATTACCAGTATCAGAATTTGCCTTAACACCAGAATCATCAACAATTACTTCAAAACCTATTTTCTCTAAGTCTTCTTTTAATACCTTAGCAAAATTACCTTCCTTATAACTTGGGCTTTCTATTCTTATATAATCTAAAAACTGTGATATAATACGATCTTTATTCATATATTTCCCTCCTCGAAATAGTTCAATAAATAAATCATACTACAATTAACTATTGATTTCAAATGAAATATAAGGGATAATAGGGGAGGGGGGTATATAGGAGATTTTTTATGAGAATTTGGGGTAAATAATTGTAAGGGGAATATATTAATATTAGTATAAATTATTAGGAGTTGGTAATATGAACTGGATAAATGTTTCAGTGTCAGCAGCATTTGGAGCAGGATTTCTATCCTTCTTTTCGCCTTGTATACTTCCATTAATTCCAGCCTACATTATGTATATAACTGGTACTAATATGGAAGACGAACTTGAGAAAAAAAGATTATTTGCATTAACTAGGACCATGGGGTTTGTAATTGGATTTACAATTGTTTTTATGATAATGGGTACATCAGCCAGTTTCATAGGAAAACTTTTCATTAGAAATAAAGATTTATTTTCCAAAATTAGTGGAATTATAATAATTATCTTTGGACTAAATATGATGGGTATCATAAAATTAAGATTTTTAAATATAAGTAGAAGAATAAAAGCACCAAAGAAAATCACTTCTTGGTTTAGTTCAATTTTAATGGGAATGGCTTTTGCGGCTGGATGGACTCCCTGCTTTGGACCTATACTCGGAGCTATATTAATGCATGCAGGAGGGTCTGGTACAGTTTCTAAGGGAGTGTATCTATTGTTAATTTACTCATTAGGAATGGCAATACCTTTTATATTAACTGCATTATTTATCAATGCATTTACAAGATTTATGGATAAGGCAGAGAAGTTCATAAAGTATATTCCAATAATTGGTGGATTACTTATGGTCATATTTGGTATTCTAATATATTTTGACAAGATGATGAGAATTAGTAATTTTTTACTATAGCAAAGGAGATGTAAATAATGAAGAAGATTATATTGATAATATTAGTAATTTCAATGTTTATTACAGGATGTACAAGTGGCGTCAAGGACAATAAGGATGAGGCAAGTGTGCCTAAAGACAATCTAAGTGAAGAAAAGATTGATGATACAACAAATTCTGTGGCTGAAGAAGTAGAATCTGAAGAAGAAATTGAAATAGCTTCTGGAAAGCAATCTCCTGATTTTACTCTTAAAAACCTAGAGGGAGAAGATGTATCACTCTCAGATTTTAGGGGAAAAATAGTTCTAATTAATTTCTGGGCAACCTGGTGTAGTTGGTGTGATGTAGAAATGCCAGATCTTCAAAAATTAGATGATGAAAATGATGATTTAGTTGTATTAGCAGTTAATGTAATGGAAGATAAGGACACTGTTAAAAAGTATATGGAAGATGGAGGCTATAGCTTTGAAGTAGTCTTCGATGAAGAAGGTGAAATAGCCACTACTTACTTAGTAAATGGCCTACCTAACTCATATTTTGTAGACGAAGAAGGCATTCTACTAGGGGGAGTACCAGGCATGATGACTTATGAGCAAATGGTAGAAATATTAGAAAACATTCGAGAAGGAAAATAAGTGAGAACAAGAGGAATATAGATTACTAAATATTAAAAGTGATGCAATAGGAGTTGACTCTATTGCATCACTTTTTTTACTTCCTAACAAAATCCTTCAATTTATAACTTCCAGCTGTAAATAATGCTAATATCATCAATAGTACAATAAATACATTTGGGAAGATAAGAGATTTTTCTAAGCTATCAAAAATCCAATATTGTGGAGCAAACTTACCTAAGTTTTTTATAAATTGAGGAACATTTTGATATATTCCATCTTGAGCAAACATAGATAGAAATAAAGTTAACATAGCAATCAAAGCTGTAATCAAAGAAGCTGAGCCTTCATTATTGAAAATCCTTGTCATAGCTAAAGATAAAGTAATAGAGAACAAACCAGCTAATGAAATATTTATGAGGATAATTGGTAGATTAACTATATCGTATCCAAGGGCTATTGATCCTAATAACACAATTAACATATCCCCTGCTACTTGAAAGATTAATTGTGAAAGGGCTAGGCTTCCTAGAATGACAGAGCTTTTATTGGGCGTTGTTATAGCTCTTGAAATAACATTTTTTTTCTTATATTCCATCAGCTGTGTAACAATTGTGGAAGAACCAAGAATAGTAAAATATATTAACATCATAGTGGATAGATGCAGATCACCTGTTACAACCTTATTATTTCTTTCAAACAGAGTTTTAGTTTTAAGAATATATAAATCATTTTTGCTGGATATAAGCCCTTTATCAATTAGTATCTTTTCCTTGATGAATTCATTTATCTTATTATTAATTTCCATTTCCAATGGAATAGTCACATTTCCTTCTTCTCTTTTATAGGACTCAATAATTGGTTTCTCGTAATTGTTGATTTTTTCAGTAAAATCTGCTGGAATATTGTAGACTACAGCCACTTCATTGCTTTCTAGTAGATTTAGTGCTTTATCTTTTTCATTTTGGAAAATCCATTGTGATTGGGCTGGGAAGGATAATTCTTCCCATAAATCACCCTGATCCTCAATATTATAGGCTACCTTCACATTAGATGATGTACTGGAACTGTGGATATCCCCACTTTCTAGAAAATGAACAAATAAAATTACGGCAATGGGCAGTATAAGAGAAAGTGCAACATTGACGGGATTTCTTAGCATTCGTTTAATATTTACTATAATAAGTTGAATCAGATTCATTTACTTACACCCCATTTCATTTGAATAGCTAGGAGATTGATCAAATACAATACCATAGATATACATAACATTATTAATAGGTAGTTAGATATAGAAGATATATTATTGTTGATTATATAGTTTCTATAAGTGTTTACAATTACTGCATCAGGTTTATATTTAGCAAAAAAGTCAAATATAGGACTACTATTCCATTTGTGTAGGGGTCCAATCATTCCACCTAATATCATTTGGCCTACTAAGAATATCTGTAACAAAGGTAAGCCATATTTTTTCTTGAATATAGTAGATATTAAAGTACCTAATACTGTTATCATAAGGCTTTGTACCAATACGATTAAGACTAATATAGGTAAAGACCCTTTAAATGATAAACCGCTTATTCTATAAGCGCCTACATAAATTAAGTTAGCTATTATCATAGTTAAATAATTTGACATAATACCATAGTTGAAATATTGGAACTTAGTCATAGCAGTAGACATTATTCTATTATAAAGTCCTATTTCTTTTTCAATTGCATCTGAAGCAATAACTGACATTAAAAATATAATAAATGCAAAGTTTAAAAATGTAACTGAATAATATTCATAGGAGTTTAAGCTCTTTCTTACAGGATGGATATTGTTTTTAATAGAATCAGTTGTATAGGCTTTTCCTAATATTGTATTGATTTCTTCTACTAATTTATCTTTGTTTTCTTGTGATAATGAGTTATTTTCTATACTATCTCCAATAATCAATCTTTGGCTTATTTCAATATTATATTTATCAACTATATTGACTAAAATATTTCCCAAAGAAGTTGGAGAATTTTCTTCTGCTTCCACCTTCACAGCAGAGGAAGCCTTACCAATCAAGCTATCTTCATAACCCTTTAAAATTCTTAGGGTATAATCAAAATCTTCACTATGGCTAGATTTTATTGTAAGAACCTTAGACATTTCTTCATTACCTAAAAAAGATATTAGGTTTTGAGATTCCTTTGTATTATCTTCATCCACAATGACCACAGAAAAGATAGGATCATTTATTGCTGGTGTGAACATATCTTGTTGTACATAACCCATTACTAGGGCAATTATTATTGGATAGATTGCATAGGATAAAACAAATGCTGGCAGTTCTCTTATTATTGATTTCAAAGATATCTTTAACCATGCTAATAATTTCATAATATCACCTAATCCCTTAGTTTCTTGCCTGTTAAGGCTAAGAATACTTCTTCTAGATTTGGCTCATCAACATTAATGCTCTTTATAGTAGAATTATTGGTTTCAAGTACCTTTAACAATGATTCGAGTCTAAATTTATCTTCATCAACTAATAGATTGATTTCATCATGGGAAGATTCACAATCTAGTACACCGCTTATTACTATAATATTATTTAATAGATCTTTATTAATATTATCAACTCTTAGGTTAACCTTATTATTGCTACTAATCATAGATTTAACTGTTTTTTTAGGTCCAAAAGCAATTTCTCTTCCTTCATCTATGATAAAGATATTATTGCAAAGGTGCTCTACTTCCTCCATGTAATGAGAAGTGTAAAGTATTGTAGTATTTTTCTCTTTATTTACACCTTTGATGAATTCGAAAATATGGTTTCTTGATTGAGGATCAATACCTACTGTAGGCTCATCAAGGATTAGTATCTTTGGTTCATGCATTATAGCTGCAGCCAAGTTTAACCTTCTCTTCATACCTCCAGAGAACTTCTTTACCTTATCTTTCCTCTTTTCAGTAAGACCTGTAATATCCAGTGCATAGTTAATCCTTTCCTTCAAAAGCTTTCCCTTTAGTCCATATAGACTAGCGAAAAACTCCAGGTTATCATATGCTGATACGGTTTCCATCAAAGCTAGTTCCTGTGGGACAAGACCTAGGAATTCCTTTGCCTTGATAGAATTCTTCTTTACATCAAATCCACCTATTGCTATATTTCCATTATTGGCATCCAGTAGCCCAGTCATTATATTGATTAAAGTAGATTTACCAGCACCATTTGGGCCTATTAGTCCAAAGATATCCCCTTTTGCTACAGTAAAGGAAATATTGTCCAATACAATCTTATCATCAAAATTTTTGCTGATATTATTTACTTCTATAATATTCATAAATATCGCCCCCTTAATTTAGTGAATATCTCTTCACTGTCTTCATTCTCATTATATTGCATAAAATAGAAAGTATATATTGCCCGAGGTAATGGAAAAGTAGTGACTAAAGTCACTACTTGGCAAAATTGTTTTTAAATGCAAAGACTACTATCTGAGTTCGATCTCTTAGTCCAAGCTTCGATAGAATTGTGCTTACATTATTTTTAATTGTACCTTCAGAGAGAAAAAGTTTTTCTCCTATTTCCTTATTAGAGAAACCATCAGATATATATTTAATGATATCACATTCTTTATGGCTTAAATCATATTCTTTACATATTTCTTCTGGATCAACTTTTATTGGGCTATAGTTTAGAATATCATTAGCTACATCTGGATGAATGACTATATTGCCCATGAGTGCTGCCTTGATGCCTTCATAAATCAGATCATAAGAACTATCTTTGAGAAGATATCCTGATGCTCCGTTTTTAAGAGCTTCCTGTATGTATTCAATATCTTTAAATGTGGTAAGTATTAGAACCTTAATATCTGGGAACTCATCCTTAACAAGTTGCGTACCTTTTACACCATCACATAAGGGCATTCTAATATCCATTAACACTAAATCAATACTATTTTTTTTACAAATCTCCAAAGCTTCATATCCATTTTCACCCATAGCAACAACATCCATATCATTATAGGTAGATAGAATAATTTTAAGTCCTTCCCTTATTAACTTCTCATCATCAATTATTGCAATTCTAATTTTATCCATAATACACCACCCTAAGTAAAAAACCTTTATCTTCTTGGCTTTCATAGCTAACCTTTCCACCAAGTTCCCGAACTCTTTCAGATAAACTAGTTAAACCTATTCCAGGATTTATCTTATTAGTACCGATTCCATTATCTTGTATAGTAACAATTAATTCCTTGTCACCAAAATGCATAAATATGTTAACCTTAGTAGCTTTACCATGCTTTGCAGAGTTGGACAGGGACTCCTGTACAATTCTATATAAGACTAAAGATATTTCTTCATTAAGGGGCCATTTGTTCTTAGAAAAGCTTAGTTTTACATCTATACCAGTTAATTTATTAAAATCCCTTATTAATCCTTCAATAGCTAGTAAGGATTCATACTCCTTAAATTCCCTAGGTTTAAGCTCTCTTAAAGCTTTTCTAATTTCCTCAAGACCATTTCTAGCAAAGACTTGCAAATTAGATGCCATTAGAGAAGCTGCCTCCCCATCATCTTTTCCAATCTTTTCAATAGCACCAAGTTGAATTATTATTGTAGATAGGCTATGACCAACACTATCATGTATATCCCTTGATATCCTATTTCGCTCCTTAAGTATTGATAGTTCCTTAACTGAATTTGCGTAAGTCTCTAACTCGCGATTACTTCTGATTAGTTCATCTTCAGATTTTCTAAGTCTATGATATAAACTTTCTGCCTTTAACTTCTTATGCCGTTCTTCATTTATAATTGAAGAGATTAATCCTATAGCTATAATTGTAGTCATATAAGATAAGAGATAATTAATTTCCAATTCCCTACAAGTAAATAAGAGAGTTACAATCCCTAGTAAGCTAGATATATATTTGCTAAAATTATCTAGTAGGAAAAAGCTATCTATTATCCCTAAAATAAAGTATGACAAAATCATACTACTAAAGTCTTTACACAAGGCATATGCCAATATCCAATCAAACATTATTGATATAAAAACAGGGGCATTTCTGCCCCTAAAGAAATAATAGCGTAATTGAGTATTTATAATAAAAAACAAAATTAAGGCAACAGCAAAAGAACTAAGATTATGCATCTCAGTGAAAGTAACTCCCAACACTATAATAAATACAATTAAATATCTTGTAATCAAGAAAGTCTTATTTTCCATAGTCATACACCCATAATCTTTATCTAATCAATTGTTTTAAATATATGTTCCAACATTTCCATACAATGTTTAACAGTTCTCTTATCTTCATTATCAATTAGTGGATTTAATTCTACAAAATCCATTGAAGTCACAAATTTTCCACCTAATAGAGAAGTGAAGACTGATTTGCCTTCTTCCATGGAAAATCCTTCTGTGACAGGAGTTCCTGTGCCTGGTACCAAGCTAGAATCAAGGACATCTATATCAAAGCTTAGATGAACCCCATCTACATCAGAAGCCTTAATTTTTTCAATTATTTCTTCTAATACATTATCCAGACCTCTTTCCCTTACTACTTCTATAGTATACATATTAAGATTAAGTTCATCAGCTAGAGCAAACTCTCCAGGATCAATGTCTCTACCACCTAGGATATATACATTTTCAGGTTTTACTTTTTGACCATCAAAATAGATATTTGTTAGAGTAGGATGACCCACATTCATTGATGCTGCCAGTGGCATACCATGTATATTACCTGAAGGTGAAGTTTCAAAGGTATTTATATCCCCATGGGCATCCACCCAAATTACGGCTAATTCCTTGAAAAACTTACTTGCACCGGCAATGCTACCCATTCCTAAGGCATGATCCCCACCAATTACAAAAGGGAAACCCTGTCCCTTGAGTGAGCAGTATACATTGTTAGCTAGGTTTGTGTTAATTTCAGTGACTGTATTCAAATATTTCATCTTTGGATGATCAGCATATTTTAATTCAACCCCTATAGATGGTACATGTATATCACCCATATCATGTACATTATGTCCATTCTTTTTAATGATATCAATAATTCCCTTTTCCCTAAGTGTTCCAGGACCTAAATTTGCACCATCTCTATCACAGCCATAGCTCAATGGTACTCCAATTACATTAATATCCATTAGCAAAACCCCCCAATATATATTTGCAATATTATTATACCATCTATTGTATAATTTTGTTAATAAATTAAGCTTCAATTATTAATTATTGTTAATTTTAAATCCAATTAGTCCAGATATGTTATAATTATTATACTAAAGAAGCAGAGGTGAAAAAATGGCAAAATATTTTTATGCAGTTAGGAAGGGAAACAGTATTGGTGTATATGAGACTTGGAAGGAATGTGAGGACCAAGTAAGAGGATATTCAGGAGCAGAATATAAAAAATTTCCTACATATGAAGAAGCATCATTATTCATAAAAGGTGGAAATGAAGAAATCAAGCTAATTGATGAAAACAACTTAAAGGAAAATGAAGTCATAGCATATGTTGATGGCAGCTTTGATTTATCCAATTGGACCTATAGCTATGGAGTTGTTTTTATAACTATTGATGGTAAAGAGACCTATAGTGGCCGTGAAAATCATAAAGACTTGGCAGAGATGAGAAATGTATCGGGAGAAATAAAAGGGGCTATGGTGGCAATGGATTTAGCCCTAGAGAAAGGTAAAGATACTCTATACCTTCATTTCGACTACACAGGTATAGAACAATGGGCAACAGGAAACTGGAAGACAAATAAAGAAGGAACAAAAAATTACAAAGCTTTCTATGACTCAATAAAGAATAAATTGAAGGTAATATTTGTAAAAGTAAAGGCCCATTCAGGTATAGAATATAATGAAGAAGCAGATAAATTAGCTAAAGAAGCAATTCTACCTTAAATAAGTTTGGATTTTGGTGCCAGGCACCAAAATCCAAACTTATTATATTTTTTCGTATCCAATATTCTTGTTCTTAAGTAATTCTAATGCATAATCATCTATTCTATAATCATTTTTGTAATAAATATGTTTGATACCTGCTTGGATCAAGGCTTTGGTACAATTAAGGCATGGAAAATGTGTTACATATGCTGTGCAGTTTTTTACAGATATACCTTCTTTTGCACAGTATAATAATGCATTTATCTCTGCATGTATAGTGGCTATACAATGACCTTCTCTCATAGTATGACCTGCATCATCGCAATGAGGGTTGCCAGAAACTGAGCCATTATAGCCACTAGATACTATTCTATTATCATCATTAACTAGGATACATCCAACCCAAGCCCTATCACAGGTGGAACGAGTTGCCACTAGCTCAGTAATCTCCATGAAATATTCTTTCCAATTCTTCCTATTTGACATAATCTCAACTCCTAAAATCTTTTATCATTATATTATCATAATACAATAAACCTTCCAATAATTTTATCCCTAAATACTAAGAAATGTATTATAATGATATTAAGATAGTTAATTAACAAATGAATAGGAAAAATTGAGAGAGGTGTTATTGATATGTCTTATGACAATAAAGTTGAGTATCTGCTAAATATGGTAAAAGACGAGACTGTGCCTGCTATTGGATGTACTGAACCTGTAGCAGTGGCTTTTGCAGCAGCTTATGCAAAAAAATATTTAAATGATGAAATAGATAGAATGGATATATTAGTAAGTAAAAATATATATAAAAATGGAAAGTCAGTTATTATTCCCAATACAATTGAATGGGGTTTAGATTTAGCAGCAGCTCTAGGAGTAATAGGTGGTAATCCAGATGATGAACTTATGATACTTAGAAATGTTGATTTAGAATTAATAGATAAGGCTCATAATATGATAGATGAAGGAAGAATTACAGTAAACTATCTAGAGAATTCTCCAGATGTATATGTTGAAATCATCCTAAGTAACAATAAGGAAAAGGTTGAATTAATCCTTAATGGTAAACATAATCATATAGAAAAGGTAGTATATAATGGTGAAATAGTATATGAAAATCCATTAAATGAAGAAATAGCATCATCCAATTCAATACTTAAGGAACTATCCTTTAAAGAAATCAGAAGAATTGCTGAGGAAATAAATATTGAGGATATAAGATTTATTGAAGATGGAATAATAATGAATAAGAATGCTGCAGAAGATGGGTTGGCAGGGGGCAAAGGTCTTAAAATAGGATCAGCTTTATATAAATTGCAGAAAGAGGGCAAGATAAATGCAGATTCTTCTATGAGAGCTAGAATACTGACAGCTGCTTCAGCAGATGCTAGAATGGGTGGATCTGATTGTCCTATAATGACTTCTGCTGGCTCAGGGAATCAAGGACTAGGAGTGGTTCTACCTATAATGGTAGTTGCAGAGGATAATGAAATTCATCGTGATAAACTCATTAGAGGAGTGTTTTTTGCCCATATAATTAATAAGTATGTAAAGATGTATACTGGAAAACTATCTGCAATGTGTGGTTGTGCCATAGCAGCAGGTATTGGTTCCAGTTCAGCAATTACTTGGATATTAGGTGGAAATGATGAGCAAATTGCAGGGGCTGCAACTAATATGTTATCGAACCTTACAGGAATGATTTGTGATGGTGCTAAGGAAAACTGCGCATTAAAACTATCTTCATCTGCTGGTGAGGCAGTGCTGTCAGCATTTTTAGCTTTGGAAAATGTAATTGTAAAGCCAAATATTGGAATTGTAGGCAATAATATAGAAGAAACTATCAAAAATGTGGGTACACTATGTAAAGAAGGGCTTATACAGGCCAATGATGTAATTGTTGGTATAATTCAGTAGTTTATAGGTTGACAATATGGGTATATTTCTACAAAGAAAGGAGGAAGACTAATGTTAAAAGAATTCAAAGAATTTGCAGTAAAAGGTAATGTAATTGATCTAGCGGTGGGTGTAATTATAGGTGGTGCATTTGGTAAAATAGTCTCATCTTTAGTAAATGATATAGTAATGCCAATCATGGGTCTATTAATAGGTAAGGTTGATTTTGCTAGCCTGCATTTCGGTGTAGTAAACTATGGAATTTTTATCAATACTATTATTGAGTTTTTAATAATTGCTTTTTCAATTTTTATAGTTATAAGACAATTGAATAGATTTAAGAGAAAAGAAGAAGCAGTAGAAGTAGCTCCTACTACAAAAGCTTGTCCATATTGTTATACAGATATACACATAGATGCTTCAAGATGTCCACACTGTACTTCAGAAATATAAGCAAAACTAATATCTTAGGGTGAATAGTTGAGAAGAACAATTTAATTCTTTAAAACTATTCACTATTTAATATTCACCAATAACTATTCACTACAATAATCGGGGGGATTCAATGAACAGGGGAGTTTACTTATTTTTTTTATTAACCATGTTTTCAAATTTACTTCCTATAGAAAGCAAAGGGATTCATAGATTTGAAAAAGAAAAAACAGTATTATCTCGTCAAGAGGTAAATACCAAAGATAAATACATAATTTCCATAGTAGGAGACATACTGATGGATGGCAGTGTTAGAGGACAAATAGATAGAAATGGGATAGGGTATCCTTGGGAAATGGTTGAAGGATATTTTCAGGATGATGATATAACCATAGGAAATTTAGAAACCAGTATCACAAATGGGGGTACAAAATGGGAAGAGAAGCAATATAATTTTAGGTCGGATCCCAAGAATCTTGCAGCGATGAAAGATGCAAGTATAGATGTGGTGACTCTAGCTAATAATCATACCTTAGATTATGGGATTGATGGCTTTTTAGATACATTAAATCATATAGACAAGGGTGAAATAAAAAGAGCCGGTGGAGGTAGTAATAGAAAAGAAGCAATGGAAGGGGTTATTATAGAAAAAGAAAATATTAAATTTGGAATTTTATCTTTTTCTAGAGTAGTGCCTGATGTAAAATGGTATGCTACTTCTAAGGGACCTGGAATTGTAGGAGCCTATGATTCCCATATAGAAGGAGTAGTGAACCAAATAATAGATATGAAAAAAGAAGTAGATATTGTACTAGTGTCCATACATTGGGGTGTAGAACTTAGTACTAGTCCGAGGAAAGAGGAAATGGATCTAGCTAAGAAATTAGTGGATGCAGGAGCTGATATAATTATGGGGCATCACCCTCATGTACTCCAAGGCATTGAAATATATAATGGAAAGCCAATATTTTATAGTTTAGGAAATTTTGTATTTGGATCAAAAAATGAGCTTACAGCAAGTACAATGATAGCTCAAATTAATATAATAGATAAAGCCATAGATAATGTGAAAATCATTCCATGTACCATAGTTATGGGTAGGCCAACTCCTGTGGAAGAAGATAAAAAGGCAGAGAAGATCAAATATATAAATACTATTTCAAATAATTTTAATACTAAAATTAGTAATGAAGGAATAATAAAAATCAATCAGTAATAAAGAGGTGTTAAAATGTATGGTCTAGTTTTAGAGGGTGGAGGAGCTAAAGGATCATATCAAATTGGTGTTTATAAGGCATTGCTAGAATCTGGAATTCAAATAAAGGGAGTTGTAGGGACATCCATTGGAGCACTAAATGGAGCCATGATAGTGCAAGGTGATTATGAAAAATGCTATGATCTTTGGAATGAAATCGCTTATTCTATGGTTGCTGATGTAGATGATGCTGAAATAGATAAGATAATGAAACTTAAACTAGTTAAAGAAGATTTGACTTTTTTAAAAGAGAAATTGAAATCCTTTATAAGTGGAAAGGGACTAGACATTACTCCATTAAAAAAATTACTAGATGAATATATAGATGAAAAGAGAATTAGAAATTCAGGAATGGATTTTGGAATGGTTACAATAAATATGAGTGACCGAAAGCCTCTACATCTTTTTTTAGAAGATATCCCACAAGGCAAACTACAAGATTATTTACTGAGATCTGCTTATTTGCCTGTTTTTAAAAAAGAAAAATTAGAAGGAAAAACATATCTTGATGGAGGGTTTTATGATAACCTTCCATATAAAATGCTTATTGATAAAGGGTATGAGGATTTGATTTTGGTCAGAACCCATGGCTTTGGATTTACTAGAAGAATTGATTTGAAAGGTAGAAACTCAATAATTATTTCTCCATCAGACTCAATAGGAAAATCCTACGAGTATGATTCTAGTAGATCTAAATCCAATATCCAGATTGGTTATTATGATGGACTAAGAGCAGTACATGGCTTAAAAGGGGAAAGATACTATATCGAACCTCACAAAGATCAAGATTATTTTTTAAATCTCTTGCTTAGTTTACCAGAGGAGAATGTTAACAAAATCCAAGAAATACTAAAACTCCCGGAAATGCAATATAGAAGATCCTTATTTGAAAGCATTATACCTAAGATATGCTCAATATTATCAATGGAGAATAAATGCGGCTATGAAGAACTTCTCATATATCTTTTGGAAAGGAAGGCAGAGAAACTTAATATTCCTAGATTTGAAATATATACTTTTGAAAAATTGTTATCAAAAGTAAGAAATAGAAGAATAGAAATTGAACAAGAAGAATTAGGAAGGATAGATAAATTGATAGAAAAACTGGATATCTTACCTATATTTAATAAAGATGACATAATTTTAGAGATCTCAGATATAGTGTTTAGTAAGATAGACTAATTCTATCCTACTATTTTTAAACAGAATAAAATATCTCGAAAATTTAAATGATAATTATTATCATTTAAATGATTATTTTAAATATAATTGGATATATATATTATGTAAGACAATAATAATTATAAACAATAAGATTAAAATATGGAGGTAGAAAATGGATAGAATAGTTGGTAGAAAAGCACCAGATTTTAGCATGAATACTTGTTTGGGAGACGGTTCAGACTTTGGCAAGGTAAGGTTGGATGATTATAAAGGAAAATGGCTTGTAATGTTCTTTTACCCATTAGATTTTACTTTTGTATGCCCTACAGAAATTACAGGATATAGTAAGAGAATTGAGGATTTCAAAAAAGAAGATACTGAACTCTTATCTGTATCTGTAGATAGTGAACATTCACATAAAGCATGGATTAATTCAAGTTTAGGAAAGGTAAATTTCCCAATGGCTTCAGATATGACAAAAAAAGTATCTAGCGATTACGGAGTTCTATTAGAAGATGAAGGTGTTGCTTTAAGAGGATTATTTATCATAGATCCAGAAGGAATTGTAAGATATTCTGTAATCCATGATTTAAATGTAGGAAGGTCTGTTGATGAAACCCTTAGGGTACTTAGAGCATTAAAGACTGGTGGACTTTGTCCTGTAGATTGGGATGAAGGCGAATCATTACTATAAAAACTAGGGGTCTATGACCCCTTTTTTAATGAGTAGAAGTATTAGAAATATAGGTCTGGAGGTATATAATGAATATAGAAAGAATAACTGAAAGAATAAAGAATAGAACTCCTAAGCCTATGGATATTAAGAGAGAATATTCAGTACTACTACCTATTATTGAAAGGGATGGGAGATTAGAGATAATATATGAGCTTAGATCTAAAAATCTGGATACTCAGCCTGGAGAAATATCCTTCCCTGGTGGTGAAGTAGAATTAAACGAATCCTATGAAGAAGCGGCCATAAGGGAGACAATAGAGGAGTTAAATATTAAAGAAGAGAATATAAGCATAATTGGAGAACTTGATTATTTGGTTTCCTATGCAAATATGACAATTCGTTGTTTTTTAGGAACAATCTCTGGAGTAAATGTGGATAAGATAACTCCAAATTCTAGTGAAGTGGATCATATATTCACAGTTCCTCTGGATTTCTTTTTAGAGAATGAGCCAGATGTATATTACTTAGATTTACAAACTGTATTAAATGATGAATTTCCGTATAATCTAATACCTAATGGAAGAGATTATAATTGGAGAAGTGGCAAACATTCAGTTATGTTCTATAACTACAATGACTATATTATATGGGGATTTACTGCAAAAATGACAAGACAATTTATAGAATTAATAAAAGGACCTAAAACTTAGGTCCTTTTATTAATTCTTCGCCACAAAGTATATATTTTCAAACAACTTATTACATATTAGTTAGTGAACATTTGAGTCCAATAGTTTGTACCATTACTTGATCTATAATGACCTACACCAATCTTACCAAAGCTTGGGTTCATTATATTAGCTCTGTGTCCTGATGAATTCATCCATGCAGTAACTACAGATTGTGCAGATTGTTGACCCTTGGCAATGTTTTCTCCAGCAGTATTATATTTAATACCAAATGATTTCATCATATCAAATGGTGAACCATAAGTTGGAGATGTATGACTAAAGTAGTTTTTGACTGCCATATCTTCAGATTTCTTTCTAGCTACATTTGAAATTTCACTACTTGCAGCTAATGGCTTAAGTCCTTCTTTTTGTCTCTCAATATTTACCAATCTAACAACTTCCAATTCAATAGCTGACAAGCCTGATACTGATGGTGTTTCAGGAGCAGGTGTTGGCGTTGGCTTTGGAGTCGGAGTTGGTGTTGGTGTTGGTGTTGGTACTGGTGTTGGAGCCGGTGTCGGTTTAGGAGTACTTGGCTCTGTAGGTGTAGTTGGTGCTGGTGTACTTGGTTTTGATGGTGTAGATGGTCTACTATTGACTATTATCCAATTAAATACAGGATATTGTGTATTTTGATCAGAATTATAGTTGTAATTGTAGTTGTATCTACTACTATTATCATAATTTATTGAATATCCTCTTCCATAAGTATTATATAATGAATTATAGTTAACATTGGTCAAATTAAAGTTTGCAGCACTTGCTGCAGATGAACTTAATACTGTGGCGGCTATTAATGAGTAAATTACTTTTCTTTTCTTATTAAACATGTTTCTGTCCTCCTTGAAATTTTGAGTAAAATTAACTTTCTTAACTTGCCTCCTTTCAATAGTTACAAATAGGTTACATTTTTTAAAAGTATAACATTGAATAGGGGTAAAGATAAACCCTCAATACATGGGAAGTTTACATAATATTGGGAAAGGCATAATTTATATATATAATTTGAGGATATCAACTAATTAATGTTATAATGATATAAAGACCGAAGAATATCATTTCCTTAGAAGGGATAATTTGTATAATATATACATAGGATTATTGTTTAGTTATGAATATAATATAGTTGAAATATTATGTTTGTGAGAATTAATAAAAATAAGCAATAATATGAGGAGTGGATAAGTGTGAATAAAGTGGTGTTCAAAGGTACTGTAGTCTTTACTCCAAGTAAAGAGAAGTTTGAAATTCATGAAGATTCATATATTATAGTGGAAGACGGAAAAATAGTAGATATTTCTCAAGAGTTGGAAGAATCCTACAAAGACTATTTATTTAAAGATTTTACTGGGAAGTTAATAATACCAGGTTTTGTTGACTTGCATCTTCATGCTCCTCAATATCCTAATAGGGGTCTAGGGCTTGACAAGGAGCTTATACCTTGGTTAGAAACTTATACTTTTCCCGAAGAAGGAAAATACAAGGATTTAAACTATTCTAGAAAAGTATTCTCAAGACTAATAAATGAGCTATGGAGAGTTGGGACTACTCGCTCTGTTGTTTTTTCTAGTACACATAAGGATAGCACTAAGATTTTGATGGATATGTTTATAGAATCTGGTCTAGGTGCATATGTAGGGAAAGTCAATATGGATCAAAATACTACAGATTACTTAGATGAAGATACAAAGGTATCCATAGAAGAAACTGAAGAAATATTAAAAGAATATATGGATAAGTCTAGCCTAGTACAACCAATTATTACACCAAGATTTATACCAACTTGTTCAGAAGAATTGCTTAAGGCATTGGGAGATTTAGCTACAATATACAATATACCTATTCAATCTCACTTAAATGAAAACACTGCTGAAGTATTGTGGGTGAAGGAATTGTATCCTAATTCTAAGAACTATGCCTCAGTATACGATGACTTTAACCTTTTTGGTCAAAAGAAGACCGTAATGGCTCATAATATATATAATACTGATGATGAGATTGATTTAATGGCGAAAAATGGCGTATATGCAGCTCATTGTCCATATTCAAACTATAATTTATCCAGTGGGATCATGCCTGTTAGAAAACATTTAGATAGAGGAGTACCAGTTGGATTGGCTTCAGATATTTCAGGAGGCAATAGCCTAAATATAGCAAGTGTCATAGTATCTGCTATCCAAGCATCAAAAATGGTATGGCTAAATACAAACAAAGAATTTGCGCCACTTACTTTTAGTGAAGGATTCTTCCTAGGAACAAAAGGAGGAGGAAGTTTCTTTGGAAAGGTAGGAAGTTTTGAGAAGGGATACGAATTTGATGCTCTTATAATAGATGATAAGGAATTATCTGATATTAAGGAATTAACTATTGAAGAAAGAATTCAAAGATTTGTCTATATAGGCGATGATAGAAATATCATTGAAAGATATGTACGAGGAAGAAAGATCGAAGAGCCATTCAGACAATAAGTACATCAAGGGACTAAGAAGCAAAGGGACTGGCCTGCTTCAAAAAGTAATAACTATATTCTAACTGAGGGGTAAATTTATGTCTAGACAAAATGGAATTAGTTTAGAAGATATGTTGAAACTAGATGTGATGAAATCCTGCAATTTAATTGCAGGTTTTCGTGGTGTGAGAAATACCATATCTAGAGTAAATATTATGGCAGATCCTGATATATTAGAATGGACAACGGAGGGAGAATTACTTCTAACTACTGCTTATTCATTCAAGAGAGAAAATATTGATGTACAAAAAGAACTTATAAGAGAATGTGCTTCTAAGAAAGTGGCAGGATTAGGTATAAAAATATCTCCATATTTAGAAGCACTATCTCCAGAAATCCTTGAATTAGCTAATGAATTAAGCTTCCCAATAATAGATATACATTATTCCATTCCCCTTTCAGATATAATGATGGATTCTTTTAAGGTGATCTTTAACAAGCAAGCATCTCTTTTAGAACGAATAGAGAAGGTCCATGAGCAATTGATGGGTGCTATGTTAGAAGGAAATGGGGTAGAGGATTTAATTCAAATAGTCCAAGATAATATTAGAAATCCTGTAATCCTTCATTTAAGTTTTTCCAATGAGATTATAGAATGTAGTGATGGAATTAGAAATGATTTAAACGGTGAATTGACTAAGCAGGTAAAAGAATTTTATGACTCTAACAACAATAAAAACAAATTGAAGAAATTAGATGAGGAAAAAGTTCTTATTAATGGTAAATATATTAAAAGAATGATAATGCCCATTGTTCTAAGAGACAATATATATGGTCATATATTTGCATGGGGGACAGATATGCCTCTAGGTGGATTTGACTTAGCTATAATTGAATCTGCTTCCACTACCGTTGCACTCTCGATTTTACAGGAACTATCTATTAAGGAAGTTGAAATCAGATATAGGTCTGAATTCTTTGAAGATTTGATTTCTATAGATAGCAAAAGAAAGAAAAAAGCCTTAGAAAGAGCAAGATTTTTTAATCTTCAAATGGACAACCATTATCTTATAGAAGTTATGAGTTTTAGACATGAGAATGAAAGCAAGGAAATAGAGTTGCAAATTGACTACATACAAGAATTCCTAAATCCAATAGTGTCAATCATAGAAGAATTAATGAATTACTTGAATTTGAGAGGCATAGTATCCACAAAAGGCAATGGAATTCAAATACTTTTAAGCTTCACAGATTCTGCTCAAATCTTAAGTAGAATTAAAGAATTTAATAATATGATTGTAGAAAATATAGCCAGTAAGTTTGCTAAATTAGAAGTCAAAATAGGAGTAGGAAGAGTATATAAATCCCTAGATAATGTGGATAAAAGTTTCCAAGAAGCTGTTCGTACAGTAAGGATAGGAAAAGCAATTACCTGTAAAGAAATAATAACCTTTGATGAATTAGGTATATTTAAAATATTATCTCAAGATTCATTAGTAGAGGAATTGGAGGATTTCTATAATACTACATTAAAGCCTTTAGTTGATTATGATGAGAAGAAATCAACAGAATTAGTAAAGACCTTGAATATATATTTTATGAATAATGGGAACCTAACTAGAATATCTGAGCAAATGTTTGCCCATTATAATACTATTTTATATAGAATGAGTCGTATTAGTGAAATAACTGGTATGGATTTAGAAAACCCAAACCACAGATTAAATCTAGAAATAGCCATAAAAATAAAAGAACTATTAAGCAAGTAGAAAAACTAAAGTTGACATGAGAGATTCTCATGTCTTTTTTAATGTAATCTTAATTTAATGGGTATAATAAAATATCATGAGTATTGACTAAATAGATTATAGTTTATTGATATATAGAATCTTAACTTATAAAGTATAGATGGAAGGAGACAATATGACAGAGAAAAAAACAATAATAGAAACAGGATTGAATTTAGATAGTAGTTATGCTGGTTTACCTGAATTGTTTTTCACTAATACTAAACCCACCACTGTAAATTCACCAAAGTTAATTATTCTCAACAATCCTTTGGCAATATCTTTAGGATTGAATGTTCAATGGTTGGAAAGTAATGATGGTATATCTATGCTGGCAGGAAATTATATTCCAGAAGATGCCTTTCCTATTGCTCAAGCCTATGCAGGACACCAATTTGGGCATTTTACTATGTTGGGAGATGGAAGAGCTATATTACTAGGGGAGCAGATTACTCCATCTGGAGAGAGATTTGATATTCAATTAAAAGGCTCAGGTAGAACTCCCTATTCACGAGGTGGTGATGGTCGAGCAGCCTTGGGGCCAATGCTGCGTGAATATATCATAAGTGAAGCAATGTATTCCCTTGGGATTCCTAGTACACGCAGCCTTGGAGTAGTTACAACGGGTGAGTCTATAATTCGAGAAAAGATGCTACCTGGTGCAGTTCTTACTAGGATAGCTGCTAGTCATCTGCGAGTAGGTACCTTTGAATATGCTTCTAGATTGGGTACAGTTCAGGATCTAAAAGAATTGGCTGATTACACATTGAATAGACATTTTTCAATGGATGAAAATGTGGCCAATCCTTATATTTTCTTACTTCAAGAAGTAATTAAGGTTCAGGCCCAATTACTTGCAAAATGGCAACTAGTAGGCTTTATCCATGGAGTAATGAATACTGATAATATGACCATAAGTGGAGAAAGCATTGATTATGGTCCATGTGCTTTCATGGATACCTATAATCCAGCAACGGTATTTAGCTCCATTGATAGTCGTGGTCGCTATGCCTATGGTAATCAACCTCATATTGCTCAGTGGAATCTAACTAGATTTGCTGAAGCATTATTACCTCTGTTACATGAAAATGAAGAAGAAGCTGTCAAGCTAGCTCAAAATGCAATATCCAGTTTTTCAGATTTGTTTCATCTTAATTGGTTAAAAGGAATGAGAGGAAAACTTGGATTGTTTAAGGAAGAAATACAAGACGAATCATTAATTGAAGAGCTTCTTACTATGATGGAGAAATATGGCGCTGATTACACTAATACCTTCCTTGCATTAACTTTTGATAAAACACAAGATACAGAACTCTTTGCTTCTAAGGAATTTGCTCACTGGTATGAAAAGTGGCAAGAAAGACTAAGTAGGCAAGAGGAATCAAAGGAAACTTCACATGAATTAATGCGAGACTCAAATCCAGCAGTAATCCCTCGTAATCACAGAGTAGAAGAGGCACTTGACGCTGCTGTAAATCAAGGAGATTATACTGTGATGAATAAACTTCTTCATATTCTTTCCTGCCCATATGCCCATTCTCAAGAACAAAGTGAATACGCGACACTTCCTAGCCTAACATCACCTTATCGAACTTTTTGCGGTACCTAAATATTTTAAAGCCTATATAAAAGCTTTAGCCTTTATAGAGGCTTTTTTATTTTATTCTTCGTATATTTTGTAAAATATAGTATAATTAAAGGCAGTAAAGGAGAGATCAATTTTGGAAATTAGAATAAATAATGCAATACTTCACATACTTGATGCAACATCGGCTTTGCCAGTTTACTCTAGGGAGACTCTACATCTAGATGATGAAAGAATACATGATTTTATTGGCAAACATATTGAACGATTATTTGAAGATCAATCCGTAAAATTAGGTAAGTTTATGGGAAGTTCTCAGATTGAAAGATTTATTGAGAATATAAGAGAGGATTTCGTGGATACTAGTATATCAATTGCAGAAATATTATATGAATTAATGCAAAAGTACACAGAAATTCCTTGTGGTGATTTACTTATATCTTTGGTAAATTCAGATAATAAAAACTATCTTGCCATATTAAAATTTAATTACAAAGAAGGATATACCCATTATGTGGATTATGGGGATTCTGGTACATTAAATAAGATAGTTATAAACAAGGTAATGTTCCCTTCGGAGACTCAGAGAAATATTGAGGCAGCTTTAATTGACTTAGAGGATTTATCAATTAAGGTATTTGAGAGAGAATATGATATTGAAGGAGGAAAGATTGAGTACTTTTCAAAGTTATTCCTTGAATGTACTACAAATCTTTCAATCAAGGAAAGTATCAAGGTAATTAGAGATGTGGCAAAAGATATTACAAAAAGATATTATGATGACGACTTCGATAAAGTATCTGCAATCAAAGAAGCAATCTATGAGAACTTAGATAGTGGGACTATAGAGGTAGAAAATGTTGCAAATGCCATATTTAAAAATAGCCCTGATATTAAAAATGAGTATATTGAAAGAGTGGAAAGTGCAGGAGTTGATAGAATTGTAGATTTGGATGGGAAAAAACCAGAAAAGAAATTAACTGTGCACAAAATAAAGATGGATAATGGAATTCAACTTGATATTCCAGTTGATATATATCGCAATAAAAACATTATTGAGTTTGTAAATAATTCTGATGGAACTATTTCCATTATTATTAAAAATATAAACAAGATTAAACAAGGGAATTAAAAATATTCTGTAATTATCCGCAAGGGGTGATTGTTTTGTTATCTGAAGTAGGCTTGCATTTAAGAATAAATGATATATTGGATTCGTCTTTTGATGGAATTTACATAACAGACGGACAAGCTAATACAATTATTGTAAATAAAGCATATGAAAGAATAGCTGGAATCAAGATTGAGGAATTAATTGGGCGAAATATGAAAGATCTAGTAAGGGAAGGATACATATCCCAATCTGCAACTCTATTAGTATTGGAAGATAGAAAAGTAAATACAATAGAACAGAATTTCAGTACAGGGAAGAAAGCCTTGGTAACTTCTACCCCTGTATTTAACAATGCAGGGGAAATAACCATGGTAGTTACAAATGTAAGGGATATTACTGAACTGTATGAGTTAAAGGAAAAACTAGATGAAAAAGAGAATTTGACCAAGAAATATTCAGTAGAATTAGAAGCTATGAAAATTGAGTTATTGAAGAATAATGACTTAATTGCCATGGATAAGAAGATGCTAGATATTATAAAGATGTCTATTAGAGTAGCTCCTATTGATACAACTGTGCTTATTACAGGAGAGACAGGTGTAGGTAAGGGAGAAATAGCCAAACTAATATATAAAAATAGCTATAGGGAAAATAAACAATTTATTAAAATCAATTGTGGATCCATACCTAAGACCCTTATAGAAGCTGAACTCTTTGGATATGAAAAGGGTGCTTTTACAGGAGCAAATAAGGATGGAAAAATGGGCTTGTTTGAGGTGGCAGATGGAGGGACTATTTTTTTAGATGAAATAGGAGAATTACCCCTTGATATACAGGTAAAACTTTTGAGGGTACTTCAAGATGGTCAATTTACTAAAATAGGTGGGATAAACGAGGTAACTGTTGATGTTAGAATATTAGCAGCAACTAATAGAGATCTAGAAGAAATGGTAAGAGAAAAAACCTTTAGAGAGGATTTATATTATAGACTAAATGTTGTTCCAATTATAATACCACCCCTTAGAGATAGAAGAGATGATATTATGCCCCTTATAAACTATTTTTTAAGTAAGCTAAATAAAAAATACAATTTTAAGAAAACCATATCACCTGAAGTATTGAAGACTTTGTATTCCTATGAATGGAAAGGAAATGTAAGGGAACTAAGAAATATAATTGAGAGAATAATGGTAATGTCTGAGAAGGATATCATTAATAAAGACGATCTTCCACAGCCTATATTGACTTGGGATAGCAAGCAGAATATTATACAAGAAAATGATATAGTACCATTGAGACAAGCCTTAGGTAAAGTAGAAAATCATCTTTTAAAGATTGCATATGATAAATACGGAAATGTACGAGATGCAGCAAAGGCATTGGAAATAGATCCTGCAACTTTTGTTCGGAAAAGACAAAAACATAAGTAAGTGTTGCAAAAATACAACCAGTTGACAATATGCAATAAGTAGACAAAAAGGAAAAGATGGCCATTTTGCTCATGATTGTTAAAAAAATATCATTGTTTACATTTTTAAATGGTGCAAATATGCAACAAATATACTGTGGAATAATTTCTTTTAGAAAAAAATAATTACAAAACAAGCATAATACATATGAATGAAAAATTTCACAATTTACATTAAATGGCATAGTTCTTGCAATATTATGTTTCATAAGCAACAAAATAATATGAAAAGAGGGATATTTTGGTGACTAAAACAGCTGTGGATATGATGGTAGAAAAAGCAAGAGAAGCTCAAAAGGTATTTGAAAAATTTAATCAAGAACAAGTAGATGCTATAGTAAAAGCTATGGGTAAGGTAATCTATGATAATGCTGAGCTTTTAGCAAAAGAGGCAGTAGAAGAAACTAGAATGGGTGTATATGAAGATAAAGTGGCTAAAAACAAAGGAAAATCAAAAACTATTTGGAATAGTTTAAGAGATAAAAAATCCATTGGAATAATTGGTGAAGAAACTGAAAACGGACTTATTTTAGTAGCTAAGCCTATAGGAGTAGTTTGTGCTGTTACTCCAACTACAAACCCAATAGTTACACCAATGTGTAATGCTATGTTTGCTTTAAAAGGAGGCAATGCAATAATTGTAGCCCCTCATCCTAGATCTAAAAAATCTAGTACACATGCAGTTGCATTGATGAACCAAGAGATCAAGAAACTAGGTGCACCAGATAATCTAATTCAAATAATAGAAGAACCTTCTATAGAATTAACAGGAGAATTAATGCAAAAAGCTGATGTCGTATTGGCAACAGGTGGTATGGCAATGGTTAAGTCTGCTTATTCTAGTGGTAAACCTTCATTTGGAGTAGGTGCAGGTAATGTTCAAGTAATTTTAGATAGGGATATTGACTATGTAGAAGCAACACAAAAAGTAATAGCAGGAAGAATATTTGATAATGGAATAATCTGTTCTGGAGAACAATCAATTATTGTACCAGAAGATAAATATGATGAAGTAGTAAAAGCAATGAAAGTAAATGGAGCATTTTATGCAGAGGATGATGAAACAGTAAATAAATTTAGAGATGCAATGTTTAAAAATGGAATGATAAATGGTGATGTAGTAGGACAATCTGTACAATTTATAGCGAATTTAGCAGGAGTAGAAGTACCAAAAGAAACAAAAGTTATATTATTAAAACCAACAGGAGTTGGAAAAGAAGATTTACTTTGCAAGGAAAAAATGTGTCCAGCAATGATAATATTGCCATATAATACTTTTGAAGAAGCAGTAGAAATAGCTCAAACTAATCTTGAATTAGAAGGAAAGGGACATACAACTGCAATCCATTCAAACAATCAAGAACATATTAAATATGCTGGTTTAAACCTTACAGTATCAAGACTTGTAGTAAATGCACCATCATCTACTACTGCTGGTGGATCATTCTTTAATGGTTTATCACCAACTACTACTTTAGGCTGCGGTACTTGGGGAAATAATAGCATATCAGAAAACTTGAATTATAGACATTTAATTAATGTTTCAAGAGTAGCATTTGTAAGACAAGGAGTAACTGCTCCTACAGATGAAGAAATTTGGAATTAATTAAAAATAAGGGGTGGATTAAGTGAGACAATTAATTATTAAACCACAAATATATAAATTTAACACTTGTGCTGAATTTATAGAGGCTTTTCCAGTAACTGAAAAAGACCTAGTACTTACTAATGAATATATTTTCCAACCATATTTTGGGGGCTTCAACTTACCTTGTAATGTAGTATATCAAGAAAAATATGGACTAGGTGAGCCATCAGATGAAATGATAGATAAGATATTTGATGATATTAAAGAAATTGATTTTAATAGAGTAATTGCCATAGGTGGAGGTTCTGTAATAGATATAGCAAAATTATTTGTAATTAAAAACGGAACAAATGCATTAGAATTATTTGATAAGACCATTCCAATGCTAAAGGATAAGGAATTAATCATAATCCCTACAACATGTGGCACTGGTAGCGAGGCTACAAATATTTCCATAGCAGAAATAAAATCCAAGGGTACAAAAATGGGATTAGCAATAGACGAATTGTATGCAGATTATGCAATCATGATTCCTGAAATGGTGAAAACATTACCATATAAATTCTTTGTAACTAGCTCCATAGATGCCTTGATTCACGCTATAGAATCCTTAGTTTCTCCAAAATCCAACTGCTATACTGAATTATTCAGTATAAAGGCTATTGAAATCATATTAAAGGGATATTTAGAGATAGTTGAAAAGGGCGAAGATCATAGAATGGAAATAATTGAAGATATACTAATTGCAAGTAATTATGCAGGTATAGCTTTTGCCAATACAGGAGTAGGAGCAGTTCATGCATTATCCTATCCAGTTGGAGGAACTTACCATGTACCTCATGGAGAAGTAAATTATCAATTCTTCGTAGAAGTATTTAGGACATATAATAGATTAAATCCAAATGGAAAAATAAAAGAAGTAAATGAAATGTTAGCAAAATTAATTGGAACTACAACTGCAAATGTATATGAAGAACTAGAAAAGATACTAAACAATTTATTACCTAAAAAAGCTCTTAGAGAGTATGGAATGAAAGAAGAAGAAATTGAAGAATTCACTATATCTGTACTTGAAAAACAACAAAGATTATTAGCAAATAACTATACAGAATTATCAAGGGATGAAATAAAAGGCATATTTGCTAGATTGTTTTAAGGAGTGATTGTATGGATTGGATGGTAGAATATAAAAATAGATTAGTTTCTTTAGATGAAGCAGTAAAACATATAGAATCTGGAGATAGAGTTGTTATTGCCCATGCAATAGGTGAACCGTCAGCTTTAATAGACGCGATGGTATCCAATAGAAATCAATATAGAGATGTAGAAATAGTCCATTTAGTACCAATGGGCAAGGGTGAATACTTACAAGAGGGTATGGAAAAGCATTTCAAACATAATGCCATATTCTGTGGTGGAATAAGTAGAAATCCAGTAAATGAAGGAAGAGCAGATTATACACCTTGCTTTTTCCATGAAGTACCAAGGCTTTTCAGAGACGGGTATTTACCAATAGATGTGGCTCTAATCATGGTTAGTCCACCAGATGCTGATGGAAATTGTAGTCTAGGCACATCGGTAGATTATACTAAATCAGCAGTAGAATGTGCGAAAATAACTATTGCTCAAGTAAATGAAGAAATGCCAAGGACTTATGGAGATTCTTTTGTAAATATTAAAGACTTGGATTATATAGTAGAGGCAAATACACCTCTACCAATACTAAATCCACCTAAAATATCTGATATAGAGCGTGCCATTGGAGAGCATTGTGCTTCTTTAGTTGAAGATGGCTCAACATTACAATTAGGTATTGGAGCAATACCTGATGCCGTATTATTGTTTTTAAAGGATAAAAAGGACTTAGGTATTCATTCAGAAATGATATCAGATGGAGTAGTTGAGCTTTATGAGGCTGGAGTAATTACAAACAAGATGAAAACCATACATCCAGGAAAGATGGTAGTCACATTTTTAATGGGTACTGAAAGATTGTATAATTTTGTTAATAATAATCCTGAAGTTGAAATGTATCCAGTGGATTATGTAAATGATCCTTGTGTAATCATGCAAAACTACAAGATGGTATCCATTAACTCCTGTATACAGGTAGATTTAATGGGTCAAGTAGTTTCAGATACTGTAGGGAAAAAGCAATTCAGTGGAGTAGGCGGACAAGTAGATTTCGTTCGTGGAGCAAGCATGTCAAAGGGCGGAAAATCAATTATTGCAATGCCTTCCACAGCTGCAAAGGGAACAGTTTCAAGAATAGTATCCTTAATTGACGAAGGTGCTGCTGTGACTACTTCAAGAAATGATGTGCAATATATCGTTACAGAATATGGTATAGCAAATCTTAAGGGAAAGACCCTAAAAGATAGAGGAAGAGCCTTGATTAACATTGCTCATCCAGATTTCAGAGAAGATTTAATCAAAGAATGGGAAGCAAGATTTAATACTCAGTTTTAATAGTGAGTTCAAAATATATTAAAGGGGATGTTGTTAGTGGCATTGATGACGAGAGAACAATATATAGAAAGTTTAAGAAAGTTGAATTTGAAGGTTTATATGTTTGGGGAGCTTGTTGAGAACCCTGTTGATCATCCTATAATTAGACCATCTATGAATTCAGTAGCTATGACCTATGAATTGGCACAGCAAGATGAATATAAGGATTTAATGACTACAAAATCACATTTAACTGGAGAAACAATAAATAGATTCTGTCATATTCATCACAGTACTGAGGATTTAACTAAAAAAATAAAAATGCAAAGATTATTAGGTCAAAAAACTGCTTCATGCTTCCAAAGATGTGTAGGTATGGATGCTTTTAATGCAATCTATTCAACTACTTTTGAAATGGATAAAGAATATGGAACAAATTATCATGAGAGATTTGTAAATTACTTAAAATTTGTTCAAGAAAAAGACTATACCGTAGATGGAGCAATGACAGATCCAAAGGGCGATAGAGGACTTTCACCATCAGAACAAGAGGATCCAGATTTATATCTTCGTATTACTGAAGTAAGAGAAGATGGAATCGTAGTTAGAGGAGCAAAGGCTCATCAAACAGGGGCAGTAAACTCCCATGAGCATTTAATCATGCCTACTATAGCTTTAAAAGATGAAGACAAGGACTATGCAGTATGCTTTGCAGTTCCATCAGATGCAGAGGGAGTAATCATGATCTATGGTCGTCAATCTTGTGATACAAGAAAATTAGAAGAAGGTGCAGATATTGACCTTGGAAATGCTAATTTTGGTGGACATGAAGCATTAGTTATATTCAATGATGTATTTGTTCCAAATGATAGAGTATTTATGTGCAAAGAAGCTAAATATGCTGGCATGTTAGTTGAAAGATTTGCTGGATATCATAGACAATCCTATGCATGTAAAACAGGTGTAGGCGATGTATTAATAGGTGCAGCAGCTTTGGCGGCAGATTATAATGGAGCCAACAAAGCTAGTCATGTAAAAGACAAATTAATTGAAATGATGCACTTAAATGAAACTATATGGGCATGTGCTGTAGCTTGTTCAGCAGAAGGAAGTAAAACTGCTTCTGGAAACTATTTAATTGATTTATTACTTGCAAATGTATGTAAGCAAAATGTAACTCGTTTCCCATATGAAATAGCTAGATTGGCGGAGGATTTAGCAGGTGGAATCATGGTTACTATGCCATCAGAAGCTGACTACAAAGACCCTGAAATAGGCAAATATGTTGAAAAATACCTAGCAGGAAAGACTGGAACTTCAACAGAAAATCGTATGAGAGTACTAAGACTTATAGAGAATATTACTTTAGGTACTGCAGCAGTTGGATACAGAACAGAATCCATGCATGGTGCAGGTTCACCACAAGCACAAAGAATAATGATAGCTCGCCAAGGAAATCTTGAAGCTAAGAAAGAAATGGCAAGAAAAATTGCTCAAGTAGATCCAAGCAAAGATAAATAATTAAACCGGAGGACTTGATGTGAAAGATATTTTATTCCAGAAAGTAGAAGAGATAGTAGAAGAATTTATAAGACCGCAGCTTAAAATCCATGGGGGAGACATAAGGATTAATTCTATTATTGATAAAATAGTAAGAATTACACTAACGGGAAATTGTCACGGTTGTCCTTCTGCACAGATAACTACTGAGGAAATCGTAGAAGAAATATTAATAGAAAAACTAGGGGATTCCATAGATGGAGTAATTCTAGTAAATCAAGTTGATGAAGAATTACTATCCTTTGCTAAACAAATCTTAAATGGTGGTGCTAAGTGATAGTAGGCATAAAATATTGTGGTGGATGCAATTCAAGATTTGATCGTGTTACTATGGTAGACAAAATAAAATCAGATTATAGAGAGTTTGATTTTAACTATGCTACAGAAAACATAGAATATGATTTTATCATAGTAGTCAACGGATGCCATATAGCCTGTGCAGGGCTACATGGATTAAAAACAAGAAAAGGTTTTGTGGAAATTAGAGATAACGATTATAATAATATCAAAGCAGAAATTGATCGGATGAAGGAATAGCAAAAGCCAGGAGAAATCATCTCCTGGCTTTTGTTACTTTAGAATCTCAATAGGCAAAAGCTCTTTTAATCCTCTGGATAACTCTTTAGATGTATTCTTATCTAATCCGCAGATTTTTAACTCTTTATTAAAAGTATACTTAAATATCATATACTTTGTTACTGCATAAAGAACCCAGATTGGTAATAATATGAGGCCCAATAAAAACTTAATTATGAATTTGACATAGTGATAAAGGGTTATCATTATACAATACCCTCAACACTATTTGTCAACAAACTTTGAGACATCTTTCAGTGAGAGCATATAGTTCTTAGCCATATCAAGAGCCACATCTTGAGGGATTCCTGATTCAAGTAACTCCTTGTATAAGCTCCCAACTGCCTGCCCCATATTTTTACCAGCTTCAGCAGAATAAAGAGTTCCCATTATACCACTGATAAGCTTTGGCACTTTATCGGAAACAGCATCCAAAATTTCACCTATTTCCTTTGCGTCGCCATCTTTTTTAAATTCTACCATTTAAATTACCTCCTTAAATAAATTGTAAAGCAAGTTTAATTGATTTTCTTGTAGTTGATAATGCATAAGGTATAACATTCAGAGGCTCTAATAAGGATTTTATATCTGATAATTTGAAACTAGAGTTGTCTCCTTTAGTCTCTGCAATCATATTAAATGCACTTTCCAAGACATCATCTGGTACTTCCATCATGTCTTTGGCAATTGTTTGAGATAAAGCAATAGTTATGGCAAGTTCCTCTCGACAGTCAGGACAGTCAGCAAGATGTTCGAGAAGGGTTGTTTTATCATGATTACTTATTGTATTATTGATATAAGCAATAATGAAATCACTAATATTTAGGCATTCATTAGTCATAAGCGCTCTCCCTTTCATTGAGCAAAGGTCTTAACTTATTCTTTATAGAATATACTTTGCTTTTTATTGTACCTATTGGAATTCCGGTAATGCTTTGGATTTCAGTGTATGAAAGCTGTGCATTAAATATTAAAAAAAGTAGCTCCCTATCTATTTGTGGTAAAGTAGATAAAGATTTTTTAATATCAACCTGATCTATGATATTTTCAATATCATTAGATAGACAAATGTTTTTCTCAATTTCCCCAAATTCCATTACTTCAAAATTGCTGCGATTATAATGTTTGCGATAAAAATCATTGATTTTATTTCGGCATATACCTATAATCCATGTTTTAAAGGTTGAAGTTTTTTTAAAACCCTTTATTCCTTGCCAAATTCCTAGCATGGTTTCCTGTAATACATCATTTACATCATCTTTGTTTGAAATGTTGGTGAGGATATAGTTATATAGAATTTTCATATATTGATTCATTATAAGTTCGAAGGACCTGGTATTGCCTTGTATTGCTTCTTCTAATAGTTGGTCTATAGTCTGAGTATTATTAAAATAACTTATCTACATCACCCCCTTGAACACCCTTACATATACTTAGTCGCAATAAATATAAAAATGGTTCGAAAGAAAATAAGAATATTTTTATATACTATTATATCGGATATAAAAACAATTTAGTATTTAGTATAGATAAAGCCAGGAGAAATCATCTCCTGGCTTTGCTTATTCTTCTTCAACTAATGCAACTGCTCTAATAGGTGAGCCTGTACCTTCTCTAATCTTAAGTGGCAATCCCATATATAAAAATCTTTTGTTTACCAATTTGTCTAAGTTACACAAATTCTCAGTATTAGTTATATGGTATTCCCCACAAATGAGATGAGCTGAGAAATCAGTATCATCTGGCGTTAAATCAATAGCAGGTGCATCTACTCCTATGTTCACTACTCCTTGCTCAGCTAACCATTTTGCAGCATCATAGCTTAGTCCAGAATAATCAGTTTGAAACATGTCTGTACCAAAATTTCTATCATGATGGCCTGTATACAGTAGAACTATATCCCCAGGTCTGATTTCTTGTCCAGATCGGGATAAGGCTTCTTCTAAATCCCTAGGTTCGAAATAGTTTGGGTATCTTATATGGGATAGATCTAAACATATAGCTGAGCCCCAAAAATACTCTAAAGGCATATTGTCGATGGTTGGCCCTTCGGGATTATATTCCCATACTCCGTCACTATGTGTACCGGCATGTTCGCTAATAAGTAAATTCCTTGCGGAGAATCCTAGGGTCTTACTTCCGGTTAATTTCATATTTTCTTCATGACTCATATTACTCATTATAAAGGTCTTCTGATGAATTGGAAAAACGCTCATGCCTTGAAAAATTTCTTGAGATAGGTCAACTAGCTTTAAAGCCATTAAATCCCCTCCAAATATTTAATTAAGTATACTAAATAATTATTTTTATTATTATTATTATAACTGATTACCCAAATAAAGGGTATATAAAAGATATACAAAAATCTTATTAGAATCACACAAAAGATTTGGAATAATTGTTAGTCTCATGGTATATTTTTATAGAAAACTAACAAGGAATATTTACAAGCGTTGTGATATTATTAATACAAATTTAATATTTATAAGGGGGTTATAAGATGTATGATGTTTTAGTAACAAATGCAAGGATACCTCAAGGTGATGATACTATACTAACGAACATTTTAGTTAAAGATGAGAAGATAGCTGGTTTTTTAGACTCAGTAGAGGGTGTAAAAGCAAAAGAGATAATCGATGCAAAGGGAAATTTGACTTTGCCAGGATGCATAGATTCACATACACATTTCATGTATCAAGGATTTCCACATAGAGAAAATTTCCTAACAGGTACTGCTGCTGCAGCTTCAGGCGGGATAACTACAGTTATTGATATGCCATGTTGTTCAGTGCCATCTGCAAGGTCTGCCAAGCAATTACAATTAAAGATAGATTTAGTTCAGCCACAGGCTCTAGTAGATTTTGCCCTATGGGGTGGAGTTACAGGTGAAGATGTAAGAGAAGGTTGGTTAGATCATGTTCAAGAGCAAGCAGATTATGGAGTAGTTGCATTTAAAGCTTATATGACTCCATCAGTTCCTACATTTCCAAGAGTTACAGATCCAGAGATGTATGAAGCATTTAAAGCAGTTGCGAAAACAGGTCTACCAGTAGGTATTCATGCTGAAAACTATTCCATGTGTGATTACTATGTAAAGGATTTCCAAAAACAAGGTAGAATGGATGGTCCAGCTTGGGCTGAAGCAAGAATGGAATTAGCTGAAAAAGTAGCTATACAATTAGGTATTAGCTTTGCTGAAGAATCAGGAGCTAGACTTCATATTGTTCACATGAGTACAGGAATTGGTGCAAAATTAGTAGGAGAAGCAAAGAAAAAAGGATTAAATGTTACATCTGAGACTTGCCCTCACTACTTGACACTAAATGCTCAAGATGCAATGACAGAGCATGGTGCCTTTGCAAAAATAGCTCCACCACTTAGAACTAAAAGAGATAATGAAGAATTATGGGAAGGCCTTAACAATGGTAGCGTAGACTTTATAGGTACTGACCATGCTCCTTATGAAATAGAAAGCGAAAAAGCTAGAGAAGGTATGAATGTATGGACAGCTTTCCCAGGAATACCAGGAGTTGAAACTATGGTTCCTATACTAGTTAGTGAAGGCTATAATAAGGGAAGAGTTTCTCTTTCTAAATTAGTTGATATATTAAGTAAAAATGCAGCAGTTCATTATGGATTATATCCAAAGAAGGGTGCTATGCATATAGGTTCAGATGCAGACTTTACTATAATAGATTTAGATAAAGAATGGACTATTAATCCAAAAGAACAAGCTTCCATGTGTGGTTATTCACCGCTTGAAGGCATGAACTTAAAGGGTAAAGTTGCAAAGACAGTAGTTCGTGGGCATCTAGTATTTGAAGATATAGATGAAAGCTCTTTAGCTAAATTAACTGATGATGAACTTAAAACAATAGTTCACAATTTCCCAGCAGGAATAGAAGAAAAATATGCTGACGAATTCAGTCAATATCCACATCTATATAGTGCTGAATATGAAAACAGCTATAGAATAAATCATCCAGAAGTAATTGATAAACATATAAGAGGAATCAAAGGCATAGTTGCTAAGCCTGGATTTGGTCAATTCATAAAGAGACAAAGTATTCAAGTATTACCAAGAGAAATAAAATACTAATTACAAAACATAAGGAGGAATTAAGAAATGGCAAGACACGCAATTTTAGTAATAGATATGTTAAATGATTTCGGTAATCCAAAAGGAGCTTTATATTGTGAAGGAACAACAATAGTTACTCCAAAGCTTCAAGAATTATTTAAATGGGTTAGGGAAAGACAGGCAGCAGGAAAAGACGATGTACAATTAGTTCACATTCAAGAAGCTCATAGAAAAAATGATGCAGACTTTAAAGTAAGACCAGTTCATGCAGTAGATGGAACTTGGGGATCTGATTTTATTCCTGAGTTAAAGCCAGAAGGTGATGAGTATATAGTTAAGAAGAGAAGACATAGTGCATTTGCTCATACTGATTTAGAATTATTCCTAAGAGAAGAAAATATAGAGACAGTAGTTGTAACAGGTACATGGACTAATGTTTGTGTAAGATCTACAGCCACAGATGCTTTAGCAAGAGCATTTAAGGTAATATCCCTTACTGATGGGATTCATTCTAAGACTCAAGAAATGCATGAATATGGATTAAATGACTTAAGTATATTCACAAAATTAATGACAATTGCTGAATACGAAGATGCTATGGACAAAGGAATTGACCCATGGGCAGGCGGCGGAGACGCAGAAAATAAAGTTAAATAAGAAGAGAGGGACAGGTTTACTGTCCCTAATTTTCAAAAAGGGACAAGGGGACAGGAGTACTGTCCCGCAAAGATGAACAAGGTCTATGTCCCAGAAACATAGAAAGCGAGGAAGCACAATGAGGATAGTAGTTGGGATATCTGGGGGAAGTGGTTCGATTTATGCAGTTTCCCTCCTAAAAGCCTTGAAGGAATTAAATATTGAGACTCATCTTGTAGTATCTACTATGGGGGAGTATGTAACGGAACATGAATGTGGTGTTAATCTAGAGGAACTAAAATCTCTAGCAACTCATTATCATGATAACAAAAACTTTGCAGCTCCAATTTCCAGCGGTTCCTTTAAAGTAGATAAAACAATAATATTACCATGTTCGATGAAAACATTAGCATCTGTTGCTTGTGGTTTTTCAGACTCTTTGCTAGCTAGGGCCTGTGATGTAACAATAAAGGAAGGGCGACCGCTGATATTGGTGCCTAGAGAAACACCTTTAAGCCCTATACATTTGGAAAATATGTTGAAGCTATCTCGTATGGGAGTAACTATTTTTCCACCGAGTCCAGGATTTTATAATCATCCACAGACAATAGAAGATATAGTATTTAATATGACTGGAAGATTATTAGATGCCCTAGGGATTGAAAATAATCTTGTAAAAAGATGGACAGGACAGTAGAAAGGAGGGTTGCTAATTGGAAAGACAAATGCTTAGACATACCCTAGATAGATTAAGAAGTAAAGATTTGCTATTAGAATGTAATAAAGAAGTTGACTATGTATATGAAATGGGCGCAATACTTAGTTATTATAACAATAAAAAGCCTATGTTGTTTAACAAGATAAAGAATAATCAACTGTCTTCAATAGGAGGCCTATATGGAGATAGGGATATTATTTATGACTTACTTAATTTAAATCATGAGAATAGAATAGAAAGATTTATGGATGCAATAGTTAATCCTGAGCCTTACAAAGTAGTGCAAAATGGACCTATAAGAGAAAACATTATAAAAAGAAACATAGATTTACAAAAACTATTACCAATTAACAAATTTCAAGAAAAGGATTCTTCAAGCTTTATCACAGCTGGAGTAATGGTAGTGAAGGATCCAGATACTGGAAGATATTTTACTTCTGTTAGAAGACTTCAAGTAAATGGAGGAAATAAGCTATCAGCTTTAATAGCTTCACCAAAGTTAACTAATGATTTCTTGAAACTAGAGAAACTGAACAAACCTTTAGAAGTAGCCATAGTTTTTGGATATGATGCAGCATTTTTAATGGCATCTCAAATCAGTTCTGCAACCTATGGTGTAGATAAATATCAAGTAGATAGTAGATTAAGAGGTGAAGCTCTAGAACTTGTACAATGTGAAACTGTAGATATTTTAGTCCCAGCCTTTGCAGAGATTGTTTTAGAAGGTAGAATTGTACCAGGTAAGAGAGAATTAGAAGGACCATTTGGAGAATTAATGGGATATTACGGTGCCCAGGCTCCTCATCCAATTATAGAAGTAGATGCAGTGATGCATAGAAATAATCCTATTTATCAAACAGCTTTTCCATGTAGAGAAGAGCATGTGACTAATGGTTTGATAAGGGAAATAGAGCTATATTATCACCTAAAAAATCAATTAGATGTAGTAGATGTAAATGTAACAGAAGGTGGAGGATATAGATTCAATGCCGTTATATCCATTAGAAAACACAAAAAAGGTGATGGGAAAACAGCAATTCTGGCAGCACTAGGTCTGAATAAAGATTTAAAACATGTAGTTATAGTAGACGAGGATGTAGATATATTTGATCTTAGAGATATAGAATGGGCAATAACTACTAGAGCTCAAGCATCACAGGATTTCACTGTAATTGAAGGAGCCCTAGGATCTTCACTAGAGCCTTCCCATGACCTTAGAGGGGTTACAGATAAATTAGGTATAGATGCAACAAAACCTCTAGAGGATAAAGATGAAAAATTTAGTAGAGCTATTATACCAGGATATGATAATATAGATATAAGTAAATACTTTCAAAGTATATAGTAAGAAGATATTATAATACAAATAATTAGACTATATGCGGGGAAGTACCCAAATATTTAATGAAGAAGGTGGGGTAAAGTGAGAGAAGCTATAGGAATGGTTGAAACTAAATCTATGGTTGCAGCCATTGAGGCAGCAGATACTATGCTAAAAGCTGCTAGTGTAAGGATTATGGATTTTCAATTAGTAGGATCCGGACTGGTATCAGTTACAGTTACAGGAGATGTAGCTGCAGTTACAGCAGCAGTAGAAAATGCCAAGATAAGAGCAGCTCAAATAGCAGAGGTAGTTTCAGCAAATGTAATTCCAAGACCTCATGATGAAGTTGATAAAATATTTAATTTTGATGGTGGTGAATAATCATGGCTAATCCATTATCTAGAGTTGCAATGGGAAACATTATAAAAGACAAAAGTTCAATAATTAGCCCTAGACTTGAAGGAAATGGGTCAAATTTAGATAACAAAGAAAATGAATTAATATTTGACATTATAAAAGGTACAAGAGAAGTAGCAGAAATAAAAACAAAGAATGCTAGCATAACCCTAGAAGAGGCAGCAAATAGAATAAAAAATAACCGTTAGTTAAGACGGAGGTGTGATATGAATAAAGCATTAGGTCTTATAGAAGCATTAGGACTTACAACTGCAGTTACTGCTTTAGATGCAGCATCAAAGGCAGCAGAAGTGACTTTAGTTGGAGTAGAAAAGATAATAGGTGTAGGAAAAGCTGTAGGAGTAAATATTCAAATAGCTGGAGAAGTAGCGGCTGTGCAAGCAGCAGTAGATGCAGGAGTTCAGGCTGGAAATAGAGTAGGTACCATATTTTCATCCCATGTAATACCAAGACCCCATGAAGAGGTAGATGCATTGATTGCTAAGTTTGCAAAAAATTTAAATACTCATAGTGAAAAAACAGAAGTAAAAAAAGAAAAAGAAGTTAAGCCAAAGGAAGAGAGTAAGAAAAAATAGTGGAATTTTAACTTAAATACAAGGAGGAATAATGATGAGTCAAGCATTAGGATTAGTTGAAACTAAAGGATTAGTAGGTAGTATTGAGGCAGCAGATGCAATGGTAAAGGCTGCAAATGTTACTTTAGTAGGATATGAGAAAATTGGTTTTGGTCTTGTAACTATAATGGTTAGAGGAGATGTTGGTGCAGTTAAGGCAGCAGTAGATGCAGGTGCAGAAGCAGCAAGATCAGTTGGAGAACTTCACTCAGTTCATGTAATACCAAGACCACATGCGGAAGTTGAAAGAGTTATCTTAAAACAATACGAATAATCAAATTGGAGTGTTTTAGATGAAAACGAAGATAACTGAAAATATACTTCAGGATATATCTAATAGGCTCAAGGGTGAATCCCCCTCTTCAAAAGGGGAAAAAGCCCTTGTAGTTCTCACTGGATCCACTATTGGATTAGATAAAAGAATAAAGCATATCAAAGAACTTAAAAATAAAGGGCTTCAAATATCTTTGGCTTTTTCATTTATGGCAGAGCAATTAATTGATACAAAAGAGATTATTAACCTTTTGTCTCCAGTAAATGTATATAGAGAATCTGATATTTTCAGACTTAAAGATATAACAAAAGATTATTCAAGCATAATAGCTCCAAATATCACAATGAATACTCTTTCAAAAGTAACATTGGGAATGATAGATTCTTGCATACCAACTCTTATTTGGACTTTCCTATATGGAGGGAAAAAAGTAGTTATTGACTTTAGCTCAGTGAGGTATTACTTGGGAGAAGAAACAAATAATAAAGAAATCTCAAATATACTTGAGAATCATATTTCTACCATAAAGAAAATGGGTGCAAGAGAAATAAAAGAAGATAATTACTTAGAGAATTTTAGCATAATGTTAGAATCAAATAAAATAGACTTAAACAAGACTAATCGTATAAATGAAAATAAAAAAGTAATTACTGAGAGAGATATACTAAATTTAACTCAAAATCAAAACTTGAATCTATTAAATGGCACTATAATTACACCATTAGCAAAGGATAGAGCAAGAGAGATGAACATACAAATTAACTTCAATAAGGGGGGCTAGTTTTGCACATTGGAAGAGTTATCGGAACAGTAGTAGCAACACGAAAAGATGAAAAATTAGTGGGATCAAAACTAATGGTAACACAGCCTCTCGATCTAAATCTTTCACCTAAAGGAGACCCACTTATTGCTGTAGATACTGTAGGTGCAGGTATAGGAGAATTAGTAGCCTTTACTACAGGTACTGCCAGTAGAATTGCAGCTAGAAAGATGGATGCACCTATAGATGCTGCAATAGTAGGTATTATAGATGAAATAGATATTAATAAAACTCTATTAGATAAAGAGTAGAGGGGAGGTAATATATTTGAGAGACACAAAATACTTAAAGATGGCAATGGAGTACAGATCTTCCATAGATGCCCTAATGGGAAGCAAGGAACATGCAGATGTAGTCTTGACCAATGGTCAAGTAATAAATGTAATTACTAGAGAGATATATAAGGCTGATATAGCTATTAAACATAAATATATTCTATTAGTAGGAGATTGTAAGGATTTAATTGGACCTGAAACTACTGTAATAGATGTGGAAGGAAAATACCTATCACCTGGATTCATAGATTCACATATGCATTTTGAGTCTAGTATGCTTACTGTTACAGAATTTTCAAGACTTTCCATACCTTCAGGGACAACTACTTTAGTGGCAGATCCACATGAAATAGGAAATGCCCTCGGACCAATAGGTATGAAGGCTATGGCAGATGAGATAGATTTTGTCCCATCTAATGTATATTTAGTAGTACCTGCCCTTACACCAGATTGTCCTGATTTAGAAACAGCAGGATATGATGTTAATTCTAAGGATATGGAAGACTTACTAAATTACAAGAATATAATCGGAATTGGTGAATTACAAGGATTTAGTAATGCAAAGCATGTATATAGAAATACACCTGAGATAATTACAGATCTACTTTCTTCAACTATGTATGCAAGATCTAAAAATATGGTAGTAGATGGAAATGCTCCAGAATTATTCGGAAAAGAATTAGCAGCACATATAATTGCAGCAGCAGGAAAATGTTCCTGTCATGAAACTACTACAAAGGCAGAAGCAGTAGAAAAACTACGTCAAGGAGTATATGTTTTCATGAGAGAAGGTTCTACTCAAAAGAATATGGCGGAATGTATCCGAGCTGTAACTGAAGAGGGAATGGACTCTAGAAGATGTATATTAGCCACTGATGATATGGTAGCAGCAGATTTAGAGACTGTAGGACATATGAACGAAATAGTTAGAAGAACAATAAAGCAAGGCGTAAGCCCTGCAGAAGCTATACAAATGGTTACTATAAATCCAGCAACCTATTTTGGCTTTGACCATGTTGGCGTACTATCTCCAGGAAAACAAGCTGATATTGCCATAATAGATGATTTAACCGAAATGACAGTAGCAGGAGTATTTTTAAAGGGTAAGCTAGTTGCATCTAAGGGAGAACTATTGATAGATCTACCTAGATATACTTATCCTGAGGAAGTAAAAAAATCTGTTAAAATAGGTCCGATTTCTGAAAAGGATTTGGAAATAGAAGCAGAAGGTTCCAATGCTAGGGTAAGGTGTATAGAAGTTATACCAGATCAAAACTTAACTGGCAAATCTGAAGAAACATTAAGAGTTAACAGAGGCGTAGTTGAAGCAGATATATCCAAGGATACTCTATATATAGCTTGTGTTGAGAGATATAATCGTACAAATTACATTGGGAAGGCTTTTGTAAAAGGTTTTGGTATGAAAGAAGGAGCATTTGCAGAGTCTGTTGCTCATGATACTCACAATATTTTAGTTGCAGGAACAAACATTAGAGATATGACTATTGCTGTAAACGCGGTTATTGAAATGGGTGGAGGTATAGCCATCGCAAACAAAGGAAGAATTATATCTGAAATGAGACTACCTGTAGGGGGACTTATAACTGATGAACTAGACGGACACCAAGTAAGCCAAAAGATAGCTGAAGTTGAAAATGTTATAATAAAGGATTTGGGATGCAAAATCCATGCTCCTTTAATGCATTTATCATTTTTAGCATTATCTACTAGTCCCGCTTGGAAAATAACTGATAAAGGACTTATAGATGTAAATAACTTTAAGATTCTTTCACCAGTTATCAAATAAGATTTAGTTTAATTACTAAATATATATTAAGTAGGAAGGAGGACTTTTTTCTAATACTTATTAATAAGGAGGAATATTATGTCTAGTAAAAATGATGCAGCGGTTGGTTTTTTCGAAAAGCAATTTAGACTAAAGGAACATAAGACAGATGTAAGAACCGAAATAATGGCAGGTATTACAACTTTCATGACCATGGCTTATATCTTGATAGTAAACCCTGACATACTTTCACAAGCAGGTATGGATTTTGGTGGAGTATTTACAGCAACTGCAATTTCATCTTTAATAGCCTGTGTAGCTATGGCATTCATGGCAAACTATCCTTTTGCACTTGCACCAGGTATGGGACTTAATGCATTCTTAACTTACACTGTAGTATTTGGTATGGGACATACATGGCAGTTTGCTTTAACAGCAGTATTTATTGAAGGGATTATATTCATTTTATTATCATTCTTCCAAATAAGAGAAGCTATATTTAATTCAATTCCTATGAATTTAAAGAAGGCAGTATCTGTAGGTATAGGTTTATTTATAGCATTAATAGGTTTCACAAATGCAGGAATTGTAGTAAAAGAAGGCGGAACAATACTTAATTTAGGTGATTTAACAGCTAATGGACCATTATTAGCACTAATAGGCCTAGTAGTTACAGGATTCCTTTTAGCTAGAAAGGTAAAAGGCGCATTATTCTTTGGTATTTTGATTACAACAATCATTGGTATACCAATGGGTGTCAGTTATATGCCTAATGGAACTTTCTTAGGAATATTTTCAGCACCACCATCATTAGCTCCAGTATTCATGAAGTTTGAGTGGGCTAATATATTAACATTTGACATGCTTATAGTAGTATTCACATTCCTATTTGTAGACGTATTTGATACTGTAGGTACTTTAATTGGGGTATCCTCTAAGGCAGGTATGTTAGACAAAGATGGTAAATTACCTAAAGTAAAAGAAGCTCTTTTAGCAGATGCTATAGGAACTACTGTTGGTGCTTGCTTAGGTACATCTACAGTAACTACATTCGTAGAATCAGCAGCAGGAGTTTCAGAAGGCGGTAGAACAGGACTTACTTCCTTAACTACAGGAATTATGTTTGGATTAGCACTAATACTTGCACCATTATTCGGAATGGTACCAGGAGAAGCAACAGCACCAGCATTAATATTAGTTGGATTATTCATGATGAGTCCAATTAAAGAAATCGATTTAGAAGATTATACAGAAGCAATACCAGCATTCTTGACAATCGTTATGATGCCTTTCGCATATAGTATAGCCGAAGGAATCGTATTTGGTATGGTTTCATATGTAATATTAAAATTAGTAGCAGGAAAAGCAAAAGAAATATCACCAATTATGTATGTATTAGCGATATTATTCATAGCAAAGACAATATTTATGTAGCAACCATAAGCCGCCTTCTATACGGAGGCGGCTTTTTAAAAACAAAGAATCCTATTATGAGGGGTGTAAATATGACCTTAAATCAAGTCTATAACGGAAATAGTATAGATGAAGTAGTAGAGTTACTTGGGAAATATGGCAAGGAAGCAAAAATAGTAGCAGGTGGAACTGATATTGTTATTGCCCTAAAAAACGAGAAAATATCACCTAGAGTGTTAATAGATATTACAAAAATTGATGAATTAAAAAAGATTGAGGATGATGGAGAGTATATTACTTTAGGTGCTGGAGTTACTTTTACTCAGATTGTGGAGAATGATATATTTCATGGCAATTTAAGAGGATTATATAAGGCTTGTAGAATGGTAGGATCACCTCAAATAAGAAACAAGGGAACCATAGGAGGAAATATTGCAAATGGTTCAGCAGCTGCTGATTCTATTCCGCCACTTATAGCTTTAGGTAGTATAGTTAGCCTTGTAAGTTCTGATGGAGTAAGAGAGATACCATTAGAAGACTATTACTATGACCAAGTAAGAGATAATGAACTTCTAAGATCTATTAGATTTAAAAAACCTAAGGATAATCAAGTTCTAAACTTCTCCAAGCTAGGTCTTAGAAAAGCTTTGGCAATATCTAGACTTACAACAGCAGTTTTACTTGAATTTGATGAGAATAATATTATACAGTTTGTTAGAGCTGCCAGTGGAGCATTGGGGAAATATCCCATGAGGGAAATAGAAGTGGAAGAGTATCTCTTAGGTAAAAAGATTAAGAATGAAACCATAGATGGAGCTGTAGATGCATTACAAATAGCCATGGATGAAAGGCTAAAAGGCAGGTCTACTCTGCCATATAAGAGGACTGCCATTGTTAGTATATTAAGAGAAACATTAGAGTCTGGAAATGAATCTAAGAATGAGGTGGGTGCATGGTAAACATAGGTCTTACAGTAAATCAAAAATTGTTTGAAATTTCTGTAGATGAGAACTTGAGATTAATAGATTTATTAAGAGATAAACTAGGGTTTCACGGCACCAAAGAGGGTTGTGGAGAAGGTGAATGTGGTGCTTGCACTGTAATAATGGATGGCGAGACGGTTAACTCTTGTCTAGTAATGGCTTTTCAAGCCAATGGCTCTAATATTACAACAATAGAAGGAATGGAAAAGGATGGGAAACTTCATCCTATACAACAAGCCTATATAGATGCTGGAGCAGTACAATGTGGATTCTGTATACCTGGCATGGTTCTATCTACCAAAGCTCTATTAGATAAAAATTCTCATCCCAATAGAGATGAGATAAGAGAAGGTATTTCAGGAAATCTATGTAGATGTACTGGATATAATAAAATGCTGGATGCAACTGAAATGGCTATAAAATATATGGAGGAGGAGAAAGAGTAATGAAACTAAATGTAGTAGGAAAAAGTGTTGTCAGAGTCGATGCATATAGTAAAGTTACTGGTAGTGCCCTTTATCCTCAGGACATATATTTAGATGATATGGTTTATGGAAAGACCCTAAGATCAGAAAGACCTCATGCCAAGATTAACATAGATGTGACAGAAGCAGAAGAAATCCAAGGTGTATTAAAGGTTTTCACCTATAAAGATGTGCCAAAGGAAAATATCCATGGAGTAGTACTAAAAGATCATGAAGTATTTGCAAGTGAAAAGGTTATAAGAATTGGGGAACCCATAGCATTTATTGTAGCAGAAAGTGAGAAAGTTTGCGATGAAGCATACAATAAAGTCAAAATAGAATATGAAGATTTACCAGCTGTATTTGATCCAGTAGAAGCTATGAAAGAAGATGCACCCAAGGTTCATGGAGAGTCGAATATTATATTTAACTATAAATTAAGACATGGAGATATAGAAGAAGGCAAGAAAAAATGCAAGTATATAGTTGAAAACACATATTATTCACCTATGGTAGAGCATGCATTTTTACAGCCAGAAGCAGGTCTAGCATATCTTGAAGAAGATGGAACACTAGTAGTTGCAGTAGCCACTCAATATCCACATTATGATAGAGAAGAAATAGCTATTAACTTAGGGATACCGGAAGAAAATATCAAGGTAATCAATACAGCCGTAGGTGGAGCATTTGGAGCTAGAGAAGATATTTCGCCACAGATACATTTAGCATTGGCTGCCTATACATTAAAGAGACCAATCAAGGTTATATATTCAAGGGAAGAATCATTTTTAACCCATTCAAAGCGTCACTCAATGACTATGAAATATAAGACTGGGGCAGATGAAGATGGCTTCTTACAATATATGGAGGCAGAAATAATAGGGGACTCTGGAGCACATTGCTCATGGGCTATAAATGTACTGAGAAAAGCTGGTGTGCATGCTACTGGACCTTATGTCATACCAAATGTGAAAGTAGACACATATGCAGTATATACAAACAATCCATTTACTGGAGCAATGAGGGGATTCGGTGCAACTCAAGTACCTATAGCCCACGAACAACAAATGGATATATTAGCAGAAAAATTAGGTATGGACCCTATTGAATTTAGGATGAAGAATATATTCAGACTAGGTTCTACTACAGCTACAGGACAGGTATTAGTAGACAGTGTTCCTTTAGATAAATGTATAGAAGAAGTCAATGAGCATTTTAATTTCTCCGAAGAAGCAAAGGAGGGAGCAATATGAAGAAAATTGGTAAGGGTATAGGAGTTTCTTTCTATGGAACTGGTTATGGCAATGGTTTTCCAGATGTATCAAGAGCAATAATAAGGCTTCTTCCAGAAGGGAAAATAGGCATATATTGTGGAGTTACAGAGGTAGGGCAAGGTGCAAAAACATCAATGAGACAAATAGCTGCTGAAGTACTTGGTCTAGGAGTAGAAGATATAGAATTAGTACATGAAAATACATCATTAATGCCTGATTCTGGAACTGCAGCTGCAACTAGACAAACATATAATACTGGAAATGCTATAAAGATAGCATGTGAAAATATGAGAACTGAATTATTTAAAAAGACAAAGGAAGCCCTAAGTCTAAATTCTACAGCAGGGCTAGTTCTAGAAAATGGAGAAATAATATTAGGCTTTTTTCCACAAAAAAGAATTTCCTTTAAAGAATTAGCAGAGATATATAAGGGAGAAAAAATCCTTGAGGCTAGTGGCGAATTTACTGCTCAAACAACTCAAATGGATGAGGAAACAGGACAGGGTGCTCCTTATTGGCCTTATACATTCAATGCATGTGCAGTTGAAGTAGAAGTTGATACTAATACAGGTATAGTCAATCTACTAAGAGCTACCTTTGCACAAGATGCTGGTCGTGCGGTAAATCCACAATTGTTAGAAGGTCAAATGGATGGTGGATTTGCCATGGGACTTGGTTATGCCTTATTTGAAGACTTGAATATTGAAAATGGAAAAATGAAAAATAATAAATTTTCTAAATATCTCATACCTACAGCTATGGATATGATAGATATAAAGAATATTATAGTAGAAGATCCCGAATCAACTGCTCCTTATGGGGCAAAGGGCATAGGTGAGCCTGTGATGATACCCATAGCTCCTGCAATATTAAATGCAATCTATGATGCAATTGGTGTTAGAATCAAAGAACTTCCTGTAACACCAGAAAAGCTAATGAAGGCCATAAGGGAAAGTGCATAAAATGAAAAACTACGAGATTCTCGACCTAGATTTAGAAAAAAGACATTTAATTTCTTTCGTAGGAGCTGGTGGAAAAAGCACATCTATGGATATTCTAGCAAAAGAGTTTAAAGATATGGGTAAAAAAGTTTTAGTGACTACTACAACAGTAATATTTCATCAGCAACATATAGATAATGATGAGTTTGTTCTAGGGGAATTAAATTATGATCTAATTCCCTTAAAAGGCTCTATTACTTTATATGGCAGAAGTATGGATGATGGAAAGATACGAGGAGTTTCTGAAGATGAAGTAATAGAGATATACAATAGAGGAATTTTTGATATTATTTTAGTAGAAGCTGATGGAGCAAGGATGAAACCAATAAAAGCTCCAGCCAATCATGAGCCAGTGGTACCAAATATTACAACCATGACAATTGGGGTAATAGGTCTTGATGCCATAGGTAAGCCCTTGGATGAAGAACATGTACACAGGGCTGAAATACTAGGATCAGTTTTAAATGTGGATTTGCCACATTATGTTGATGTCAATGATATTGTGAAACTTGCCTCAAGTGAGGATGGGTTATTTAAGAGAACCTCTGGTAGGAAAGTACTATTTCTCAACAAGGCAGACAATATAGAGTTGCTTCACCTAGGAGAAGTAATCAGAAGACAATTGCTTGAAAAGGGAATTAGGGATGTATATGTAGGAGAGCGTGGCAAATTGTGCTAATAAATATGAGGGGGACAATTACTTGAAAAGAAACATTAAAAGTATTATTGGAATTTTATTATTAGCAATTATTTTCTTTGGAGTTAACCATCTAACTGCAATGTATTTAAACAACATGTATATTAAAATTGGAATTCTTCTAATTCTTTCAGTCATATTTACTTTAGTGATAGTTCAGCTGCAAAAGAACAGAGGAGTAGAGGAAATAGTAGAGCTTGTATCAAAGATAAATGACCTAGATTTTACAATACAACAGGATATGGTTTTATCTGAAGAAGCAAAAGAAAATATTTATAATGTAGCCAAACAGATTAGAAACAATCTAAGGACTCAAGTAGAGATATCCACTGAAATATTTAATGAATGTGAGAGCTTGGGAGTATTGTCAACGGATAGTTTATCCTCAGCAGAGCTTGTAGCCACATCAGTAGAGATATCTGACTCCAATACAAGAGAACAATCTCTTATGCTAAAGAAAACCAACGATTTAACAGATGAGATAATTAGCTCAATGAAGAATGTTGAGAGAGACATAATGGACAAGATTCAATTTATAGCATCTTCTATTACATCAGCTCAAAAGGGCTTAGGTAAAATCCATGGTATTGAGGATAGAATAAAAAATTCTAAGTCCATGGTAAAGGAAACTTCTCAGCAAATGACAAAGCTTAAAAACTATTCTGATGAAGTAGGAGGACTAGTAGATTTAATTCATTCAATATCCAGTGAAACAAAGATGCTTTCCTTAAATGCTTCAATAGAAGCAGCTAGAGCAGGGGAAGAGGGTAAGGGTTTTTCTGTTGTAGCTACAGAAGTAGGTAAACTAGCTGAAGAAACAGATAAAGTATCTAAGAAGATTGAAGAAGTAATGAATGTACTTAGAGATGAAATCGCATCAATTACAAGTTCCATGGTTGAAGAAATGGAGTACATGGATGAAAACTGCAAGGTAATTGAAGTTACAAACGAAGAACTAGGATCAATAGTGGAGACTTTGAATCTAGGTAAAGAAAGTTTAGAGCAAATAAAAGATGTTACAGGGCAAAACAATAAAATGATAGAAGAAGTGACTATAAATATTGATAAAATCACACAATTCTCTGAAGAAACTTCTTCTCAAATGGTTCAAACAACTGATCAAACTATGGATCAGCATAATAGAGCAAAATCTGTAGCTACAGCAGTAGAAAAAATCAGAGATAATGTATACAATATGCAGCAATTTGTAGTAGGTAAAGTCATGGAAGAGAAGATGTTAAAACAAGCTTATGAAGTGAAAGATTTCTTTATTAACAATAAAAATGTATCTGATAATCAAATCAAGCAGTTAATTAAAGAAGTTGGTATTGATGCAATATATATAACTGATTCATCAGGTATTGTAGAGTATACTAATGAAAAAGATGCCATAGGATTAAACTTATATGTAGCTGATCCTAGCTTTGCAGATTTTGAAAGCAAAAAAAAGGAGTATATTGTAACACCTATAAAGAAAAGAATGGAAGACGGAAAGCTATTCAAGTTTTTAACTGTGACAGATGAAAATAAAAAGCTTTATGAAGTAGGATTAGGTATAGAATCTCTATTGAAAGATATTTAATCTAGTTCAAAGGCTAGGAGAATAAAAATGATTATAGGAATAATACAAGCATCAGGGTTTTCTACAAGAATGAAGGAAGATAAACTTCTGTTGGAAATAGACGGCATAAAAGTCATAGAAAGAGTAGTTAAAGCGTGCAAAGAGTCTAATCTAGATGATGTGATTCTAATATATAGAAGAGATGAAGTAAAAGAAATAGGAAATAAATATAATATTAGAACGATATACAATGAAAAAGCTCATTTAGGTCAGTCAGAAGGATTAAAACTAGGGGTTAAAGAGGCAGAAGGTTCTACAGCTTATATGTTTTTAGTAGGAGATCAACCCTTATTGACCTCAACTATTATCGACAAATTGTTAAAAGAATACAAAGAATCAAATTCTACTATATTAGTTCCATATTACAATGGTAATAAAGGAATGCCAATGATTATTTCATCAGAATTTAAAGAGGAACTCCTAAAGATAGTAGGAGATAAAGGTGGTAGAGATATAGTTAAAGACAATATCCATATAGTAAAAAAGGTTTATTTTGAAGATGAAAACTTGGGTGTGGATATAGACACTCAAGAGGATATTCATAGATTGAGGGGAGGCCCTATTAGTAAAAAATAATGGAAAAACTAGACATCAAAAGCCTAAATGAGGACACCTTTTGTAGAAAGTACATAAAGCAAAATTTTGTCAAATATGCTAATATTATATCATAGGAAATTAAGGGGGAATAATAATGCAAGATAAACAATATATTTTAGCAGTACCAAATTTTTCAGATGGTAGGAGACAAGATGTAATCGATGCGATAACAGGAGAAATCAAAAATCGCCCAGGAGTAACTTTAGTAAGTGTAGAACCAGAGCATGACTTTAATAGAACAGTTGTGACAATATTAGGAGAGCCAGAACCACTGAAAGAGGCATTACTTGCAATGGCTGGAAAATCTTATGAATTAATTGACATGAGAGAGCAAAAAGGTTCTCATCCAAGGATAGGTGGACAAGATACAATACCACTATTCCCATTTAAAAACATTACATTAGAAGAATGTAAAACACTAGCTGAAGAAATAGGAAACGAATTATTTGCAAAATATCAAGTTCCAATATATTTCTCAGCAGAAAACGCAAGAACAGAAGACAAAAAATCAATATCATTCATAAGAAAAGGACAATATGAAGGACTGAAGGAACTATTAGATGACGCAAATCATCCAGATCATGAAGCGAGACGCCCAGACCTATCGGTAGATGGCAAACTAAGTCCACAATATGGTGCTACAATAGTATCAGCTGATTTAGAAGGATTAACAGCATATAATGTATTTTTGGGAACAGAAAATGTAAATATTGCAAAGGAAATAGCAAAAGCAGTAAGAGGACCAAGTGGTGGATTCTCTACAACAAGGGCAGTAGGAATCAAATTCCCTGAAAGAGAAGGAGTAGTTGTATCTATAAATATGTTCAACTGTGCTCAAACACCATTATATAGAGCATATGAATTAGTAAAATTAGAAGCACAAAAATATGGAATACCAGTAACAGGCTCAGAACTAGTAGGTCCAGTAAAATTAGAATACTTACTAAATAATTTAAATCATTATTTAGGACTACAAGGATTTAGAGAAGAACAAATATTAGAAAAACACTTAATGGGATAGGAATAATAAGGGCGACCACTGGTCGCCCTTATTATCTACTAAAAACCATTATCATGGATTTTATTATATGAGAGTCCTTCTTTACTATGAGTTGATTTCTCTTCATTAGGATAACCAATGGATATCATACATTCTACTTCATATTTTTCAGGAATATTTAAAATACCCTTAACTAAATCTTCTACATTTTCATTCTTGTCATTTACTCTACTTCTCACCTGAATCCAACAAGAACCTAATCCTAGATCTTCTGCTAATAATTGAATGACCGTGGATATAATAGAACAATCCTCTATCCAAATTTCACTTGCCTCTGGATCACCTAAAATCACAATTCCTACTGGGGCATTTTTCAAAGGTCCTGAAGATGATCCTCTAGTATCACCAAGTTTTTCTAATATGCTTTTATCCTTAACTACAATAAGCTCCCAAGGTTTACGATTTTTAGATGATGGTGAAGTTAGAGCCCCTTGCAATAACTTATCTAGAACTCCATCCTCTATTTCCATATCCTTGTATTTTCTTATACTTCTTCTTTTCATCAACAAATCTAGCATGCTATCCCTCCTCATTTTGCTTTAATTAGGTATATTATAACACAGTATCAGTAGGAAGGGCTTGAATATATACTTAGATAAAGTTATACATATCTATAGCCGATGATATTAATATAATTATGGGTGGAGGTGTACTATGAAAATTAACAATAACAATCCTAATATATTAAGTTTCTTAGAAGGACCAAAAAAATCAAAGTATGAATCCAAAATAGAAGATAAGAATTCACTGATAGATATGCTAAGGAATCAAGCAAAGGAAAATGAAACAACAAATCTAAGATACAAAATAGAAGGCATTGCCAGAAGAATTGCAAGAGGAGACGATATTACTTCAGAGGAACGAGCCTTATTAGAAAAGAATGATCCAGACCTACTGCGTAAGGCAGACATGGCAGCTAGAAGAAGGAAAGATGTTGAAGCAAGATTAAAAAGAGCTAAGACTAAAAGTGAAGCAAGAGCCATTATTACAGAGGCAAAAATAGAAGTGCAACAGGTTTTTGACAAAGATCCAAAATACGCAGAATTATTATCAGCAGCCTATAGTGACCTAAAACCCAATAAGGATAATGGTGAAGAAGATAAAAAGGAATTAGATATAAAGATATAGCACGGTGGGGCTGAAGATTCTCTTGCCCTGTGTATAGTGATAAAAAGTTACCTTGTATGATTAAAGGGTGACTTTTTTGTATATGGAGGATAATTAAATGGGCACAATAAAAAGAATGGAAAAGATCATATAGGGGTATTAATAACCTAGGATTATCATAATAAAAATGTAATTGGAGGAGATTTAATGAAAACTATTGCAATAGCAGGAACATTTGATACGAAGGGTGTTGAATATACTTATATCAAGGAATTATTTGAAGAATTGGGCATAAAAACATTTACAATTCATACTGGCGTATTTGAACCAACATTTGAACCAGATATTTCTAATAAGGAAATTGCAGAAGCAGTAGGTGAAAATATTACAGTTATGGCAGAAAAGAAAGATAGGGCATTGGCAACTGAGATTTTAGCAAGGGGAATGGAAAAATTGATTCCAGAGCTATATAATCAGGGAAAGTTTGATGGAATCATTTCCTTTGGAGGATCCGGTGGTACATCTCTTGTAACTCCAGCTATGAGGGCACTACCAATAGGTGTACCAAAGATAATGGTATCTACAATGGCATCAGGAAATACATCTCAATATGTGGGAACTAGCGATATTATGATGATGCCATCAGTAGTAGATGTTTCTGGACTAAATTCCATATCCACCAAGATCTTTTCCAATGCCGTCTTTGCAATGGCAGGAATGTTAGAACATGAAAATAAAAAGGAAATTGAGAAAAAGCCATTGGTAGCTGCTACCATGTTTGGTGTAACTACTCAGTCCGTAAATTATGCAAAAGAATATCTAGAAGACCGAGGATACGAAGTATTGGTATTTCATGCAACAGGTATTGGTGGACAATCAATGGAATCCCTTGTTGAGGCAGGATTCATTAAAGGAGTATTAGATCTAACTACAACGGAATGGGTAGATGAAATAGTAGGTGGTGTTTTAAATGCAGGACCAAATCGTCTAGAAGCCGCAGGGAAAAATAATATTCCACAAGTAGTATCCGTTGGTGCCATGGATATGTGTAATTTTGGACCATATGGCACTGTACCAGAGAAATTTGCTGGCCGTAATCTATATAAACATAATCCTACAGTAACATTGATGAGAACCACTGTGGAAGAAAACAAGATAATAGGCAATAAAATAGCTGAAAAGTTAAATATGGCAAAGGGAAAAACAGCTTTATTCCTACCATTAAAGGGTGTATCTGCCATTGATGTAGAAGGTCAAGTATTCTATGGACCTGAAGAAGATAAGACTTTATTTGATACTTTAAGAAATGAGATAAATAAAGATATTGTTGAGATAATAGAGATGGATAATGCAATAAATGATAAGGAATTTGCAGAAGCCGCAGCTAAAAGATTAATAGAGTTGATGAAGGAGGACATATAAATGAACACAATGACAAGAACAGAGATAATGGCAAAGTTTAGAGAAGAAGTAAAGAGTGGAAAGATATTATTAGGTGTAGGGGCTGGTACTGGTATTACAGCAAAAAGTAGTGAGGCTGGTGGAGCTGATATGCTCATTATTTATAATTCAGGTAGATATAGAATGGCAGGTCGTGGTTCATTAGCAGGATTATTACCATATGGAGATGCAAATCAAATTGTTATAGATATGGGTTCAGAGGTATTGCCAGTGGTGAAACATACTCCAGTATTAGCAGGAGTATGTGGCACAGACCCATTTAGAGTTATGGATGTATATTTAAAACAATTAAAGGAACAAGGCTTTAATGGAGTTCAAAACTTTCCAACTGTAGGTTTAATTGATGGGGTATTTAGACAAAATCTAGAGGAAACAGGAATGGGTTATGATCTAGAAGTAGAAATGATTAAAAAGGCTCATGATTTAGATATGTTAACGACACCTTATGTATTCGATCCAGAGCAGGCTAAAGCAATGGCAGAAGCAGGCGCCGATATCTTAGTGGCACATATGGGATTAACAACAAAGGGTACAATTGGAGCAAAGACTGCCCTTACATTGGATGATTGTATAGTTAGAATAGAGGAAATAATCAAGGCTGGCAAAGCTGTTAATCCAGATATTATGGTTATTTGCCATGGTGGACCTATTGCATATCCAGAGGATGCCAAATATGTAATAGAAAGAACAGAAGGAATAGATGGATTCTTCGGGGCATCAAGTATTGAAAGATTTGCAGCTGAAAAAGGGATAAGAGAGCAGGCAGCAGCATTTAAGACTATAACCAAATAAGTATGTAGTGGGTAGCTGACGCAAAAGACGATTTTGACACAGATGAATGGTTCTCTTGTGTTCTAGCCATACTACCTAATTATGTATATAAGGAATAGATGTGTATAATGTACAATATGTACATTTGTTCTTTTCTGATATAAAGGAAGCTTAGTATGACTTAGGCAAATTTTATTTAAGTGAAATTTCAAGATAACATATCAAAGATAGGAGATAAACTAATGACCGACAAAACAACAAATATCCAACAAGTAAAAGATAAAATTGCTAAATTTGTTGCAGAGAGAAAGTGGAATCAATTCCACAATCCAAAGAACCTTTCCATGAGTATAGCTATAGAAGCTAGTGAATTAATGGAAATATTTCAGTGGATGACAGAAGAAGAGGCATGGAATATAAATAACTCCACTGAAAGTATCCATCTCAAAGAAGAACTTTCAGATGTGATTATATATTGCTTATCCTTGGCTAATCAACTAGACATTGATGTAAGTGCAGCTATAGAGGATAAAATAGGCAAGAATGCGATAAAATATCCAGTAAATAACTAAAGGAGGCAATACAATGGCAGAAATAAAATATGAAATAACAGAAAACTTAGGTGTATTATCAGAATCAGCGAAGGGTTGGACTAAGGAGATAAATCTTGTATCTTGGAATAATTACCCTGCAAAATATGATATAAGAGAATGGGATCCAGAGCACATTAAAATGGGCAAGGGTGTTACATTAAATGCCGAGGAGATAAAGCAGTTAAGAGATATATTGAATGGATTAGAATTATAAAGTTATATGGATTAATTTAGAACATGATATAATATAAATAATTACAATAATATCTATAAGGGAGTGTTTAGGATGGCTATCCCCAAAAAAATAATTTTAGATTTAATGGATGATTTATCAGAAGAGAAGTTGGGAAAAGTAATTAGCTTTATTAGGTTTATTAAAGAAGAAGAAGAACCAATTCTATTGCTTGAATCAAGTGATGAAAAAGAAATAATAAGAATATTAGAAGAAGATGAATGGTACAGTTCTGATGAAGTAAAAAAGACGATACTGGATAAAGAAAATGATTGAGACTATCTATTCAAAAGACTCGAAAAAATCACTAGAGTCATATGATAAAAAGACAGGTTTAAGAATAATTAAAGCAATAGAAGATATCCCCTTAGGTGACATAAAGAGATTGGAAGGAAATAATGTACCTATATTGTTTAGACTTAGAGTTGGGAAGTATAGGATAATTTATAGCTATTTGGATAAGGACTGCATAAAGGTAATAAAGATAGATACTAGAGGAGACATATATAAGTAAAATAGGATGGACTAATCCATCCTATTATGCTGTGAACTATTTCTATTCTATGTGATATAAAGTAATTGCATCTTGTATTTCTGCTATATAATTATATTTTTATAAAATTATATAGCAGAAATATTGAATATATGGTTAACAATACGAAAAGTATATCTTCAAATTCACTATTAGGCTTAATTATTATTGGAGATGAAATGTTTGTTTTTAGAGGAAAAAACAACCTTACACCTTTTATTGTAAAAAAGTCAGCTAGTAGATGTAAGACATACCCTATAATAAATCCAGAATATACAAGAGATAAATTATATTTTGCTGTCATTAATTTGACCATATATGAAACTGTCAGAAAACCTATTATGCTATGGGTAAAACCTCTGTGGCTTGATAGTCCAATAAATAGGGTCACTATGCCTAAAAGACCAAATATATTATTTTCTGTCAGAAAATATAAGTAGATGAATCCTATAGCTAAAGATAAATAAAACAATACCCTATATATTTCATTTTTAATAAACAATAGTTTTTGATTTAACTTAGCTTTGGGATGATCTAAATCTGGTATTAAAGAGCCAATGACAGAAGCTGCTACCAATACTAGTTGATTTTCTATGGGTTGCCCTACAGAAACAGTTAATGCTGCTACGATTCCTATAGCCATATGTGTTTTTCCCGTCATAAAACTCCTCCTTAGATGTATGTACTGGCTTATAGTAGTTTAAAGATACTATTGTATATTATATATGCTTTCGAACATACATTCAAGTCTAAGATAGTTATTTAAATAATGGAGATAAAAATAATAATTGTACAAAGAAAACAAGTCTCTTGCAATTGACTTTAAACATAAGGGGAAATTATATATTATTTGAATGATTTTATATAAAAGAAGGATTTCATAAACTTTTGTAGAATACAATATATAGGTCATAGCAATACCATCAATAAATGGTCTTATGGTTATGTCGTTTAATGCAAATACAACAAGGAGGTGCACTATGCAGGTATCAATGTCAAAGTACCTAACAAATCAAAAAAACACACTAAGAAAATTAGTAGAAATTCTTTCAAAAGAATTTAAGTATGTATCAGTTTTAGGAACTGATGTAAGAGGCAAGAGTTACTCAGTTTATAAGACAGGAGCAAGTATAAACGATTCATCAGGCGGTGAGAGGGGTTTCGTAGTTAGGCTTCATAATGGATATAACTATTCTGAGTATTCCTTTAATAAGTTATCACTTGAAGGTTTGGATTCCTTATGTAAAGACATAAAGGATAAGATAAATGATGATATTAACAAACTGAAGGCTTCAGATATAAGGCTAAGTAGCTATCCAGTCATAGAAGAGGATAAGGTTATGGACAAGCATTTTAAAGAGGTAGAAATACTTCCTGAAGAAGTAGGGGCAGAGGAAAAAATTAAGAGAATGACTAGAATTATGGATGAGGCCTTTACATATTCAGATTTATTAGTGGATTTTTATGTATACTATGAGGATTGTCATGTATCGAAAGTGTTTATATCTCAAAATAAAGAGCTAGAGCAATCATATATATACAGTGAAGGTACTCTTACAGCTATAGTGAGAAGGGATGATAATACAAAATATTATTATGTGGGGGCGTCAGGTCTAAAAGGTGTTGAGCTTCTTGATGAGCTCGAAGAAAAGGCAAAGGGAGTAGTTTCCTATGCAGAAAAACTTTTAGATGCCAAAAGAATTATCCCAGGAGAATATGATGTTATTTGTTCACCAGAAATATCAGGGTTAATTGCTCACGAAGCCTTTGGTCATGGTGTTGAAATGGATATGTTTGTTAAAAATCGTGCAAAGGCTGCAGAGTATATTGGTAAAGAAATAGCTTCAGGTCTAGTAAGTATGCATGATGGGGCAGCCGCTGTAGAAAACATCTCATCCTTTTTGTTTGATGATGAGGGTATACTTGGAACTGATACCTTGGTAATAGACAAAGGGATTCTTGAAACTGGAATATCAGATTTGCTTTCTGCCCTGAGACTTGGAACTAAACCTACTGGCAATGGTAAAAGACAATCCTTTGAGAGAAAGGCCTATGCTAGGATGACTAATACTTTCTTTGAAGGAGGAAATGACAAGCTAGAGGACATGATTGCTTCAATAAAAAAGGGTTATATTTTAGAAACTGTCTTAAGCGGTATGGAAGATCCAAAAAATTGGGGTATACAATGTATGATCCTTGTTGCAAAGGAAATAAAGGATGGAGAGCTTACAGGAAATATCATGTCACCCGTTATTATGACTGGTTATGTACCAGATCTACTAAAATCCATATCTATGTTATCTGAAGATGTTAAAATACATGCTGGTGGAGAATGTGGAAAGGGTTACAAGGAATGGGTCAAGGTATCTGATGGTGGTCCATACATCAAGGCAAAAGTGAGGTTGGGATAATGCTAGAGAAAATAAAAGGGATATTATCAAATATAGATGGAATACATGGCTGGAAGATAAACGAGAAAATAGTAGAATCAAAGGAATTATTCTTTATAAAAAAAGAACTTGATATGAATAGAGCTAAAAATGTACACCACATAAATCTTACTGTCTATAAAGATTTTGAGGAAGATGGCAAGAAGTATAGGGGTTCATCTACTACTGCAATTCATCCTACTATGAATGAAGAAGAAATAATAATAGTAATAAGGGACGCTATTTATGCTGCAGGATTTGTAAAAAATAAGTACTATCCATTAGTAGAGCCTGTAGTAGAAGAACAAGAAATAATTGAAAATCGTTTTAAGAAGGATTCTATGTCAAATTGGATACCTAAACTCACAGAAGAAATCTTCCGAGCTGATAGATATGAAAATGGGGGGATTAATTCTGCAGAACTTTTCTTAGATAAGGTAAATGTGAGAATACTCAACTCTCAAGGTGTAAATGTAGCTTATGAAACTTACAGAGGGGAGCTTGAATTTATTACAAACTGGAAAGAAAAGGGAGAAGAAGTAGAGCTTTATGAAGATATTCTTTTTTCAGACTTCGATGAAAAATTAATAGTCAATTCCGTAGATGAAATGCTCAAGATATCTAAGGATAAGGCAATTGCTAAACCTACACCTGTGTTGAAGGATATACCAGTGATTTTATCAGGAATGGCAGTAAAAGAATTTTTCAATTACTACTATGATAAAGCTGCAGCAGCTTCTATTTACGAAGAGACATCAACTGCTAAATTAAATGAAAATATACAGGGCGATGGAGTAAAGGGTGACAAAGTAAATATTATCTTAGACCCTAATTTAGACAATTCTACAGCATCCCTACCTTATGATGAAGAAGGTTTGAGACTTTCCAAGGTATCCTTATATGAAGACGGCATATTGAAAAGATATTGGGGTAATACAAGATTTTCTCATTATTTAGATATAGAAGCCACAGGCAATATAAGAAATATTATAGTGGAAGGTGGAAGTAGAACCTTAGAAGAAATTAGAGAAGGAGCTTATATAGAGCTTAAAGTATTTTCTGATTTTCAAATGGATACATTAACAGGAGATTTTGCTGGAGAAATTAGATTAGGCTGGTATAATGATGGAGAAAAGAAAGTAGCAGTTACAGGAGGTTCTATTTCAGGAAATATAAATGAAGTTCATAAGGAAATGTTCTTATCTAAAGAGTTACAAAAAATAAATAATTTTAGTGGGCCTAGGGCAGTTAAACTTCTAAATGTAAATATAGCAGGAGTAGAATAATATACACAGACTTGGCCTGTGAAAAGATAAATCAATAAACTATAGCAATTAACTTAAGATGAAAGGATGAACACAATAGTGAAAAAAATGAATATAGGAATAATTGGAGCAGGTGTAGTTGCAGAGAGAATCATAAATGCTAGCAACAAGCATCCAAGAGCAAATATTAAGGGAATATATGATGTGGATCTCAACAAATTAAAAGAAGTAACAGAGAAATATAATTTGCAAGCCGTAGATTCCTATAATGATTTGCTACAGGATGAAGATATAGATATTATTTATTTGGCAGTTCCACCAAAATTTCATTATCCTATAGCTATGGATATACTAAAGACAGACAAACATTTTATATGTGAGAAACCTTTGGCAAATTCAACAGATGAGGCTAGGGAAATGTACAGTGTAGCAAAGGATAAAGCTATAGTCCATGGAATGAACTTTCCTACTATATATATAAATGCCTATAAAAAAATGGAGGAGCTTTTATCAGAAGGCTTTATTGGTGATTTAGTTAGAGTTGAGTTCCAAGGCTACTTCACCCATTGGCCTAGACTATGGCAACAAAACCATTGGATTTCATCAAGGGAGCAAGGTGGTTTTGTAAGGGAAGTAGTTACTCACTATATTCAAATGATTCAAAGATTATTTGGAGATATAGAAGATGTTAGCAGCTTTATTGAATATCCAGAGGACCCCACAATCTCAGAAACAAGCATTATCGCAAGAGGTACAGTGAAAGGGGTTCCAGTCTTAATCAATGGAGTAACTGATATAGGTATGGAAGAAGAATTGTCTTTTAAAATATTTGGTACAAAGGGGTCAATATTCTTAAAAAACTGGAGAGAACTATGGATATCTAAAAAGGGAGAAGCATTAGAAAAGTTAGATATAAAAGAGGAAAATCATTTAGTAGGTTTGCTAGACAATATATTTAAAGCAATAGATGGAGAAGATGCAAAAATTGTTGACTTCGAAGAAGGATACAAAACACATATGATTATAGAAAAGTTATTAGGTAGAGAATAGGTCAATGATTATATAGTTTCGATAAAAAATGAAGTATAGCTATAATACATGAAAAAATAGTGGAAGATTTCCACTATTTTTTCATGTACAATAGTTAAGGTTTATGAATTTTGGGTAAATAGATATCATAGAATAGTCTTGCAGGGGGAGATTAGATGGATTTAAATAAGGAATCTTTAGCATTACATAAGAATAATAGAGGCAAGATAGAAATCAAAAGCAAAGTTCAAATAAAGGATTATAAAGACTTGAGCATAGCCTATTCTCCAGGAGTAGCAGCACCATGTGCAGAAATAAAAAATAATTTAAGTTTAGTATATGAATACACTAATAAAGGAAATATGGTGGCAGTCATAACAGACGGGTCTGCTATATTGGGATTAGGAAATATAGGTTCTCAAGCAGGGCTACCTGTTATGGAAGGAAAGGCAATACTATTTAAGGAATTTGCTGGTATAGATGCTATTCCTATATGTTTAAGAAGCCAAGATGTAGAAGAGATTATCTCTACAGTGAAAAATATTTCTCCAACTTTCGGTGGAATAAATCTAGAGGATATCTCTGCTCCAAGATGTTTTGAAATAGAGGAAAGACTTAAAAAAGAATTAGATATTCCTGTATTTCATGATGACCAACATGGTACTGCAGTGGTGGTCCTAGCTGCTATAATAAACTCTTTAAAGATAGTAAAGAAAGAGAAGAAAAAGGTCTCTATTGTAATAAATGGAGCCGGGGCTGCAGGAATTAGTATAGCAAAGTTACTTATGGAGGATGGATTTAAAGATATAATTGTATGTAATAGAAAAGGAATATTAGAATATAATGATCCTTCCTTAGATAAGTATAATAAGGATATAGCTAAGATTACTAATCCTAAAAAGGTGGAAGGTAGCTTAAAGGATGCCTTAACTAATGCAGATATTTTCGTTGGAGTATCAACATCAAATGTATTAAATGGAGAAGATATTAAGTCCATGAATAAAGATCCAATAATACTTGCCATGGCAAACCCTGACCCTGAAATAATTCCAGAAGATGCAAGATCATATGGAGCTAGGATAGTAGGCACAGGTAGATCGGATTATCCTAATCAGGTGAATAATGTATTAGCATTTCCTGGTATATTTAAAGGAGCATTAAGTGTACGGGCAAAAGATATTAACGAAGAAATGAAATTAGCAGCAGCCTATGCTATTGCCAATGCTGTTGATGAGGAAGATTTAAATGAAGAAAATATTCTTCCAAATATTTTTGATAAAACAGTAGTAGTTAAAATTGCCAAGGCTGTATCCCAGGTAGCTCGTGAAACAGGCATGGCTAGAATATAGATTTTAAAGGGGGATATTATGAGTTATATTGTAAGAGAAGTAGAAAACTTTTTTAAGGTTATTAAACTAAAGGAATTTAGAAAGACAAAGGGTGTAGTTTTTGATGTAATGGTTAAATCTATGGTGCCTCCAGTTCATGCCATAGATAGGGTGTTACATGAAGATGGAGCCATATCACCAGGAACAGTTGAAGATGTAGAACGCCCTTGGTACATGCATCCAAATCAAGAGGATAATCTATTTGTACTTCATGGGAAAAGATACATAGAACTTTACACAAAGGAGCATGGAAAGGTTGAAAGATTTGTAATCACTCCAGACTATATTGAGCATAATGGTGAGCGTATTGTAGAGGGTGGTGGATTAATTACTTGGACCACCAATGTATTCCATAGAATAAGAAGTGGAGAAGATGGTTCAGCTTCTATAAACTTAGCTACTCATATTGACGGATTTGATATAAAGACAAATTTTAATATATATGATTTAGATGTGCAGACTGGAGAATACAAATTAATAAGAGAAGGATATAAGGATCAAAACCATGATGATTAACGAGCCATTTTTTTATGGCTCATTTTCTTTGTTGAATAAATTCAATAATTGTTATAATATAATATAAAATTAGTGTAGAGGTGAAAAAAATGGAATTATTAAAACAAAGAATAATTAAAGATGGATCCTTTAAAGAAGGAAATATTATAAAAGTAGACAGTTTTTTAAATCATCAGATAGATGTGGAATTATTAAATGAGATAGGAAAAGAATTTAAGTCTAGATTTCAATCTGAGAAAATAGACAAGATACTTACCATAGAAGCATCTGGTATTGCAATAGCAGTTATCGCGGCCCTGCATTTTAATGTGCCAGTAGTATTCGCTAAGAAAACAGAGTCAAAGAACTTAGATAATGATACTTATGAGAGCTCTGTATATTCTTATACCAAGGACAAGACCTATACCATCAAAGTATCCAAAAGATATTTAAATGAAGGAGAAAATGTATTAATAGTAGATGATTTTCTTGCCAATGGAAAAGCTGCAGAGGGCTTAATAGATATAGTAAACAAGGCAAAGTGCAGAGTTGCAGGAGTAGGTATTGTAATAGAAAAGGGCTTCCAAAATGGTGGAGACAATATAAGAAAACAAGGTGTCAAACTAGAGTCTTTAGCTATTGTTCAATCAATAGAAAATGGAAATATAATATTTAAATAAATAAGTTTGGATTTTGGTGCCAGGCACCAAAATCCAAACTTATTTTGATAATATGTTGAAATTTAGATTTTTACTTGATGATATACTTTTTTGCCTTTTCTTATCATTATTTTTCCGTCTTTAAAATCTTCTAGGGTTACTTGTTTGTTTATGGTTTCAACTTTTACATCATCTATGGTTATGCCACCTTGTTCTACAAGTCTTCTTCCTTCACCATTGGATTTTGTAAGGTCAAGATCTTTTAATAGGTCGAGAATACCTATTCCATTTTCAAAGATTGATTTATCCATTTCAGTAAATGGGATAGAGCCTTCTTCCATACCACCAGAGAATAGTGCTTTTGCTGCTAGTTGTGCTTTGTTAGCTTCTTCTTCTCCGTGTATCATTCTTGTTACTTCATGAGCTAATACTTCCTTTGCTCTATTTATTTCTGCACCTTCTAATGCTCCTAGTTTTCTAACTTCATCCATTGGTAAGAATGTAAGAAGAGCTAAGAATTTCTCTACATCCCTATCGTCTACATTTCTCATGTATTGGTATAGTTCATATGGTGGTGTTTTTACTGGGTCTAACCAAATTGTACCTGCTTCAGTTTTACCCATTTTTGTACCAGCAGCAGTAGTCAATAGTTTAAATGTCATAGAGTATACTTTATCTTGCTCTATTTTTCTTACTAATTCATATCCTCCAAGCATATTTGACCATTGATCAGATCCACCTAATTGCAATTTACATTTATGGTTTCTATATAGATGTAAGAAATCATAGGATTGCATTAGCATATATCCAAATTCAAAGAAGGTTAGTCCTTGTTCCATTCTATTTTTATAGCAATCGAAGGTAAGCATTCTATTGACTGAGAAATGAACCCCTATTTCCCTCATGAAATCAACAAAATTTAATTCCAATAGCCAATCTGCATTGTTTACTATTATTGCCTTACCTTCACCAAAGTCAATGAACTTACTTAATTGTTCACCAAATCTACTTGCATTGTAATCAATCATTTCCTTAGTCATTACTTTTCTCATATCAGCCTTACCTGATGGGTCTCCAATCATAGTTGTTCCTCCACCAATTAATGCTATTGGTTTATGACCATGTTGTTGCATATGCATCATAACCATAATTTGCAGGTAATGACCTAAAGTCAAGCTATCTGCTGTTGCATCAAATCCAATATAAAATGGAACGGATTCTTTTCCTAATAATTCCTTAAGTTCATCTTCATAAGTTGCCTGATCAATATAGCCTCTTTCCTGCAACACATTAAATACATTTTGCATAATATCCCTCCTAAAATATAAAAAGGGCTTCATCTCATCTAAAGGACGAGAGGAAACCCGTGGTACCACCTTAATTCGCATAAAGCCTCAACCACTTAACGCGTGGGAACGCAATAAAATTGAACTCAGGATTTGTAAGATCCTTCATCGTATCTTTATAATTTATATTATATTAATATAATATTCCATTGTTGTCAAGGAGTTAATAAAAAAATGTCCAACTAGTAGCAGGACATTTTTTGAATAATTATTCTACTTTAAGCTCTACGCTATTTTCCCATAGTCCATGGATATTACAATATGATGTTGCATATATTGTTCCTGGATTTTCAGCTTTGAAGCTAACTGATGCAGCTGGTGGAGTTAGAAGTCCACTTTCTCCATGAGCTGTGAAATTAACATTAGCAATCTCTATTGGGAATTTGTGTCCTTCTGGTTGGAAATACACTTTTACCCATGATATGTAATGTTCAAATGTATTCGGATGTGGTATTTCTTCTCCAACAAGAACTTTTACATCTACAAGGTCACCTTTTTTTACTGATTCAGGAGCATGAATTACAGGAACATGTTTTTCGCCTTTCCAATCTCCACTTTGATATAAGTTAGCTATACTTTTCATATATAAACCCCTCCAAAATTATTATATTTTACACCCTTATATTTATATACCCAATTAATTAAAAAATAACCAAATTTAATAGCTAAATGATTATTGAATAGAGTATAATAGAGATAGTTATATAACTTGAGGAGAGATGAGATGAAAAACATAGAACTTATTGCTACTGCCACATTTGGATTAGAATCAGTAGTTAAAAGAGAATTAATGGATTTAGGATACAAGGATTTAAAAGTAGAAAATGGTAAGGTGACATTTACTGGGACAGAAAAAGATATACCTAAGACCAATTTATGGCTTAGAACTGCAGACAGAGTATTAGTAAGATTAGGTGAGTTTAAGGCTTTAAGTTTTGATGAATTATTTGAAAAGACCAAAGCTCTTCCATGGGAAGAATGGATTGGTGAAAATGGAAACTTTGTAGTAGAAGGAAAGAGTATTGACTCAAAACTATTTAGTATATCAGATTGCCAAAGAATAGTAGAAAAGGCAGTTGTTGAAAAACTAAAGACCAAATATAATGTGGAATGGTTTGAAAAGACTGGAGCAAAATATACTATTGAAGTTGCACTTTTAAAAGATATAGCCACTTTGACCATAGATACTTCAGGTGCAGGACTTCATAAAAGAGGTTACAGAGATAGACAAGGAGATGCTCCTATAAAGGAAACTTTAGCAGCAGCAATGGTATTGTTGAGTTTCTGGAATAAGGATAGAGTTCTATTTGATCCATTCTGTGGTTCTGGCACCATTCCTATTGAAGCTGCTATGATTGGAAAGAACATAGCCCCAGGACTGGATAGGGATTTTGCAGCAGAGGAGTGGGAAAGAGTACCCAAGGAGTTATGGTCAGAGGCTAGAAAAGAGGCTTTTAAAGCCATTGATACTGAAACTAAATTACACATATTGGGCTGTGATATAGATAAAAAAGCAATTCTTAGAGCAAGAGACAATGCAGCTAACTTTGGATTGGAAGATGATATTGCATTTTTCAACAAAGATTTTAGGGAAGCTGAATTGAATAATGAATATGGAGTTCTTATATCTAATCCACCTTATGGTGAAAGGATTGGAGAAAAGGAAGAAGTAGCTGAGCTTTATAAGGACTTGGGTATTAAGTTTCAAGAACTAGATACTTGGTCAACTTATATTATTACTTCTGATGAACAATTTGAAAATCATTATGGAAAAAAGGCAGATAAGAAAAGAAAACTTTACAACGGCAGAATCAAGGTAGATTATTATCAATACTATGGACCTAGACCACCAAAGAAGGAGGAGTAAAATGGATATCTATACAAAAACAGGAGATAAGGGAAGTACATCTTTGTTTGATGATGTAAGAGTATCTAAGGATGATATAAGGGTAGAGAGTTATGGAACTATTGACGAATTAGGAGCTTTTCTAGGTTTGGCAAAAAACTATGTTGAAGATAAAGAAATGTATGATAAAATTCACCAAATACAAAACAAACTATTTACTGTTGCAGCAAATTTAGCGACTGAAGATAGCACTAAGGTCATGTATTATATAGTCGAACAGGATATAAAGGAATTGGAGAAGATAATTGATTATTATATGGGCAAACTTCCTGAACCTACGGGATTCATTGTAAATGGGTCTAATAAAAAGTCAGCATATCTACATGTAGCTAGAACCATATGTAGAAGGGCAGAAAGAAATATTGTTACCCTAACAAGTCATGCTGAAATTGATCCTTTGGTAATTAAGTATGTAAATAGATTATCAGATACCATATATGCTATGGCAAGATTTTTAGAAGAGGAAGAGGTTGAAGTAAATTACGAGTAATAAATATATTTATTGACTAAGCTTAACATAATAATGCGATATAATGCAAAATTTTGGTGGATAATATTTATAAAATGTTATATCATTGATGTAGAACAAATAAAAAGGTTGCGTTAGATATAAGTTTAAGAAAATTTTATATGTGGGTGATAATGCATGCTAAATAAAAATGAGTTAAATTATGCAGAGAGTAAAATAGCGGAATACGGTATGCTTAATTATCATGTGTTGGAGAGTATGGCTGATTGGGTTCGAGTAGTAGATAAAGAGGGCAATGTTATTTATGTTAATAAAACAATGAAGAACGCCTTAGGAGATCAAGGTGTAGGAGTTAAGTGCTATAAAGCTCTTGGAAAGCAAAAAGCATGTAGTTTCTGTATTACAAGAAGAAGTATAGAAACTGGAGAAATAGTACAAAAAGAAGAAGATATTAACGGCCGATTTTTTTCTGTCAAATCTTCTCCTGTAACTAATTCTCAGGGAGAAGTTCTTGCAGCAGTAGAAGTATTCAGAGATGTAACTAGGGAGAGAAAATTAGAACTTGAATTAATTGATAAAAACAAGAAGATGAGTAAAGACTTAGGTTTCGCTAAAAGAATTCAAGAAAAGATTCTTCCCAATAAAGAAGTATTAGATAATATTTCTATTGATTATATCTACAAACCTTCCGAGATGCTAAGTGGAGATATGTTTGATGTATTCCGCATAGATGAAGAAAATATTGGCATATATATTTCAGATGTATCTGGTCATGGTGTAGCAGCTGCTATGATGACAATGTTTATAAGGCAAACAATGAGAGCTATAAAAGATAACTTTTTAAGTCCCGCTGAGGCTTTATCAGAATTACATCGTAGATTTACTGCATTAAATCTGGATGTAGATAAATATCTTACAATTTTCTACGGAATTTTTAATAAAAAGACCTATGAGTTTAGATATTCTAATGCAGGACACAATTGCATACCTATAAAATACAATAATAATGGTATAGATAAATTAGAGATAAAGGGATTCCCTATATTTTCATTATTTAATGAAATTAAATACAAAGAAAAATCCATTTATTTAAGCAAAGGAGATAAAGTGTTATTTTATACAGATGGAATAACTGAATCAAAAGATAGGAATGGAAATGAATTTGGTATCGAGTTCATTATTGACATACTAAATGACCATAAAAAAGATATATTAAATGAAATAAACGATGAAATCATTTCTTATAATTGGGGAGAGCAGGAAGATGATTTAGCTGTTGTTCTCATGGATGTCAATTAACTGAATATGTTTACATATTCAGTTAATTGTTTTTGAAGGTACAATAAATACTATTACAAGAGTATAATTTATAATATAAATTAATATAGTTATTGCTATATCATTTAATACTTGATATAATATTAACAAAGTATAATACATAAAGGAGGTTTTGTTATGAGCTGGGAAACTCTATTGCTAAAAAAAGAAGGACATATAGGAATTCTATCCATCAATAGACCAAATGCATTAAATGCATTAAATTCTTTAGTTTTAGATGAGTTATCAGATGCAGTAGAATTAATTAATAATGATGAAAGCATTCATGTACTTATTTTGACAGGAGAGGGCAGAGCCTTTGTAGCTGGGGCGGATATTGGAGAGATGAAATCTATGAATCCAGTAGAAGCTAGAAATTTTGCTGAGAAGGGATTATCCTTATTTAGAAAAATAGAACTAATGGAAAAGCCAGCTATTGCAGCGGTTAATGGTTTTGCTTTAGGTGGAGGCTGTGAACTTTCCATGTGTTGTGATATTAGAATAGCTTCTGATAAAGCCAAATTTGGACAACCTGAAGTAGGATTGGGTATTACGCCTGGATTTGCAGGTACTCAAAGATTACCACGGCTAATAGGAGAGGGAAGAGCAAAGGAACTTATTTTTACTTGTGATATAATTGGTGCAGATGAAGCTTATAGGATAGGATTAGTAAACAAAGTAGTTCCAGTAGAGGAATTAATGACTGTTGCTATGGAGTTAGCAAATAAAATAGTACAAAAATCTCAATTGGCAGTAAGATATGCTAAAACTGCAGTAAATAGAGGATTGCAGGCAGACTTAGATACTGGAATGTCTATCGAAAAGGATTTATTTGCGCTATGTTTTGCAACTGAAGATCAAAAAGAAGGTATGGAAGCGTTCTTAGAAAAACGCACACCTGAATATAAATTAAAATAACATGGAGGTGCCAATATGAAAAAGGTTGGTATATTAGGTAGGGGAACTATGTCATGCGGTATTGTTCAAATTTTTGCACAAAAGGACTATGAAGTAACTATGTGGGTTAGATCCATTGATGAAGCAAATCCACGAGGAAGTATTAAGTCCATAGAAAAAGGTCTAAACAGACTAGTGGAAAAAGAAAAAATTACAAAAGAAGTAATGGACAATACTTTAAATAATATTACTATAACTACTGATTTTGAAGCTTTAAAAGACTGTGATTTAGTTATTGAAGCTATTTCAGAGGATATGGATGTTAAGAGAGAGACTTTTGGCAAGTTAGATAAGATTTGTAAAGAAACTACAATTCTTGCTACAAATACCTCCTCATTATCTATTACAGAAATTGCAAAATCAACTAATAGACCAGACAAAGTTGTTGGGATGCATTTCTTCAACCCAGTTCCAATGATGAAATTAGTTGAAGTTATTAAAGGAATTGCAACTTCAGAAGAAACAAAAAATACTATTCTTGAGCTATCTAGAGAATTAGGTAAGACTCCTGTAGAAGTAGAAGAGGCTCCAGGATTTGTAGTTAATAGAATCCTTATACCTATGATCAATGAAGGAATTGGAATTCTAGCAGATGGTGTTGCATCAGCTGAAGATATAGACGAAGCTATGAAACTAGGAGCAAATCATCCAATGGGACCTTTAGCTTTAGGAGATTTAGTTGGTCTTGATGTATGTTTAGCTATTATGGAAGTATTATATGAAGAATTTGGTGATTCCAAATATAGACCACACCCATTACTTAGAAAAATGGTTAGAGGTGGATTATTAGGTAGAAAAACTAAAAAAGGTTTCTTTGAATATTAAAATTTTGCCCTCCAGTCATCTGGAGGGTTTTTCTATGAATCCATATTAATTTTTATTAAACAGTTAAAATATATAATTTTGGTTACAATAAATTAGAAAGATTCTAATGAGAAAGGTGGATTCAGATGAAAACTTTTATCAAAGTTTTTATTGTATCATTTACCTGTTTTGCAATTGCTCTATTTATTGGCTCTTATTCATATGTAAAAGATAACGATATTGTCCTTGAAAACAACTCAGGTGCTGGTTACTCTGAAAAAATGAAATTATCTAATACAATTATAAAAAAACTGGAAACAAAGCCAAAGGAACCTGAGATATATTCTACTTTAAAAGAAGCTATAGAAAAAAGTAATAGAATTAATTTTTTGATAATAGGTATGGAGGACATTAGATCTGATACCATTATTTTTGCATCGTTTTGTCCAGATTCAAAAAAAATGAACTTGCTAAACATACCAAGAGATACATATATCCATAGAAAGGGATATAATCAAGCAGAACAGAGAAAAATCAATAGCATATATGGTGACCATGGTATTCTTGGAGTCAAAAAATCAGTATCTCATATATTAGAGGGTGTACCAATACATCATTATGTAATGCTTGATTATAAGGGTGTAGAGAAGATTGTTGATAATATAGGTGGAGTTGAAGTGGATATACCTTTTAATATGAAATATAAAGACCCTTATTCTAAACCGCCTTTGAATATTGATATTCCATCAGGTAAACAAGTTCTTGATGGTAAAAGAGCCTTGGATTTTTTAAGATACAGAAAGGGAAACAAGAGTGGTGGAGGGTATTCGGATGGGGATTTGGGCAGAATAAAGGCGCAACAACAGTTCATTCAATCTTTCATAGGCAAAGCGTCGGACAATATGCTTGCCGTCCTTAGAAATGGATTTAACCATGTTAAAACAGATATTAATTTAATGGATTCCTTAAGTTATGGCAGAAAGGCATTAGGAATGAATAGTAATGATTTTGAAATGCAAACCTTACCTGGAGAAGCGGAGTTTAAAAAGGTAGGTAAAAAAGTATTATCATATTTTACTTTCAATAAAACTGAAACAAAGAAAGCCCTTGAAAAAATATACAATGTAAAAGACCTGAATCCTTAGTTTATAGGGTAAGATTTTTTTATGCTTAGAAAAAGATGCAATAGAGTGAATAATATTGCATCTTACATTAATTTATACAGCTGTTTTTTCCTTAGCTAATTCTATTATTGCTTCTCCAACTTGGTATATATTACCTGCACCCATAGTGACAATTATATCATTTTCTTTTGTATTTTCTATTAGATAAGACTCTACATCATTGAATGATTCTATATATATTGCATTTGAACCTTTATTTATTATTGCATTTACTAAATCTTTTGAATGAATAGTCCCATTATCTTGTTCCCTAGCTGCATATATATCTGTAATAATTATTTTATCTGATTCTATAAAAGATTCTGCGAATCTGTCTAGTAAAAGTTTTGTTCTTGTAAAAGTGTGGGGTTGAAAAACACAATAAAGATCCCCAATTGTAAACTCCTTTAATGCACTCAATGTTGCTTTAATTTCAGTAGGATGATGCGCATAATCATCTATTATTTTTACACCATTATAGTAGCCTTTAAATTCTAATCTTCTATGAACTCCTGTATATGATGAAATATTTTCTTGTATTTCTTCTAATGGTACACCGTAAATATGTGCTGCAGCAATGCAGCCTAAAGAATTATAAATATTATGAATACCCATTACATTTAGTTTAATTGGATATAATCCATATCCTTTAATTTTTAAAGTGAAAGAAGGGAATCCTTCTTTTGATAGTTTTATATCTTCTGCTGTATAATCCCAATCTCCATCAATTCCAAAAGTAACTACTTTAGCTAAGGTATTATCAATTACCTTTTTAGAGTGAACATCATCTCCATTAATTAATAACCAACTATGATCAGTGAGATTCTTGCCATATTGAACAAAGGTATCTAATATATGTTCAATACTTTTAAAATAGTCTAAATGATCCTCATCAATATTTAATATTACTGCCATTGTAGGGAAATATTTCAAAATATTACCCTTATATTCACACGCTTCTGTAAGGATATATTCTTTTGAACCAATTCTTACATTTCCACCAATCTCATCTAATTCTCCACCTAATAGTATGGTAGGATTTAATGTGGAACGATTTAGTATTGTAGATAACATACTTGTGGTTGTTGTTTTTCCATGTGTACCAGATACTGCAATCGAATTTTTGTAATTCTTCATTAAAGCGCCTAAGAAAGTTGCTCTATCTACTATAGATACTCCTAAAGTCTGAGCTTTAACTAACTCTTCATTATCTTGTGAAATGGCATCAGTATATATTACTAAATCTGCACCAACCACATTATTTTCATTGTGTGTTATGTAGATATCTGCCCCCAAATTTCTCAATCGTTCTATTATTAAACTATTCTTAGAATCAGAACCCGTTACAGTATAGCCTTCATCAAGAAGAATCTCTGCTAGACCACTCATGGATATACCACCAATTCCTATAAAATGAACTTTAGAATATTTTTTTTCATTTATACCAAACTCAAACATAAGCTTTCCTCCTAAAAGATTACTTTCATATCTATATTATTACCATCTTATATATTTATATTATTTTATTCTAATAGTTTTAATTTGTCACTGATAGATTATATCATAATGAAATAATAATTAAAGATATTTTTAAATATTATGTAAAGTTTTGTGTTTTTTGATATAAAATAAAAAAAAAAAAATATTTTTGGAAAAAAGAAGGATTTTTGAAAGATATATAGAATATATAGAATATTCAATAGTTTTTGTGACTTTATAGAGGGTGGTGAATTTGACAATGAAGATTACTGATGTAAGACTGAGGAAAATTTCAGAAGAAGGGAAAATGAAGGCTATAGTATCAGTTACTTTTGATGGAGAATTTGTGGTACACGACATTAAAATAATTGAGGGCCAAAATGGATTGTTTATTGCAATGCCTAGTAGAAAAATGGCAGATGGTGAGTTTAGAGACATAGCTCATCCAATTAATGCTGATACAAGGCAAAAAATGCAAGATGCAATTATGAATGAATATGAAAAATCTTTAGCTACAGAATAACAAAATAAAAAGGAGCCATTTGGCTCTTTTTTATTTTGTTGTATAAGAAAATGTATTCAATTTAAAAATTTTGTTGTAGACTTATATTATAAATGGGTTAAAATATTATTTGATAGATAATTTTAAAAAGAGGTGTAAAAAATGAATATTTCTATTATATTAGCAGCTGGTGAAGGCACAAGGATGAAATCTAAACTTTCTAAAGTATTACATAAAGTTTGTGGCAAACCTATTTTGGAATATGTAATAGATGCTAGTAAAGGTGCAGCAGTTGAAAAGAATATAGTTATCGTGGGTCATGGTGGGGACATGGTTAAGGAATATTTTAAAGACGAGCCTATTGTATTTAAGACTCAACCTATAGGTGATGATGTCCCATATGGCACTGGTTATGCAGTAATGCAGGCAGTTGATCATATAGAAGATAATAGCACCGTAATTATATTATATGGTGATACACCACTGATTACAGAAAATACCATAAATAACTTGATGAATTATCATAATGAAAATGAGTTTCAAGGAACTGTACTTACTGCATTACTAGATAATCCTACAGGATATGGTAGAATTATCAGAGAAGAGAATGGACATATCCTTAAAATAGTAGAAGAGAGGGATGCTTCGGAGGAAGAGAAGAAAATTAAAGAGATTAATTCTGGCATATATTGTTTTAACGGGAAATTGTTAAAATATGCCTTAGGAAAAATAGATAATAACAATGCTCAAAAAGAATATTATGCTACGGATGTTATAGGCATACTTAAAGATGAAGGATATAAGGTTGGAGCATTTGTAATAGCTGATTCTAATGAGATTCATGGAGTTAATTCTAGAGTTCAGTTAGCTTCTAGTGAGGAAATCATGAGAAAGAGAATAAATAATTTTCATATGGTAAATGGTGTAAGTATTATAGATCCTAACAATACTTATATAGAAGATAATGTAAAAATTGGTAGAGATACAGTTATTTATCCAGGAGTTACCTTAGAGGGGAATTCAGTAATTGGTGAAGATTGTATTATCAGACATAATTCTAGAATAATAAACAGTACAATTTCCAATGGAGTAGAGATAGAATCCTCAACTATTGAGGAAAGTTACATAGGGGATAATACTCATATTGGCCCTTATGCCCATCTTAGACCACATAGTAATATTGGTAAAAATGTTAAGATTGGTAACTTTGTGGAGGTGAAAAACTCTACAGTGAAAGATGAAACAAAAGCTGGACATCTTGCTTATATTGGAGATGCGGATATTGGGCATAATGTAAATATTGGATGTGGGGTTATATTTGTAAACTATAATGGGAAAGAAAAGTTTAGGACAATGGTAGGGGACCATTCATTTATTGGCAGCAATTCTAATTTAGTTGCTCCTGTGAAGGTAAATGACTGGGGATATGTAGCTGCAGGCTCTACTATAACAAAAGAGGTACCGGAAGCTAGTTTATCAATTGAAAGATCAGAACAAAAAAATATAAATGGTTGGGTAGAAAAAAAAGGATATAAAAATTACAAATAAACTTAGGAGGAAATTTTAAATGAATTTATGTATGGGTGGTATGAAAGTTTTTTCAGGTAATGCAAATAATCAATTAGCAGAAAAGATTTGTAAAGAACTGGGCATACCTTTAGGGTCTTGTGATGTTAACCACTTTAGTGATGGAGAAATCAATGTAAATATTAGTGAGACAGTTAGGGGTATAGATGTATTTATAGTACAACCAACTTGTACTCCAGTGAATGACAATTTGATGGAAACTTTGATACTTATTGATGCAGTTAAAAGGGCATCAGCAGGCAGAGTAAATGCAGTAGTTCCATACTATGGATATGCTAGACAAGATAGAAAAACTAAAGCAAGAGAACCAATTACAGCTAAACTTGTAGCAAATTTACTGACTACAGCTGGTGCAGATAGGGTAATTAGCATGGATTTACATGCTGCACAAATTCAAGGTTATTTTGATATTCCAGTGGATCATCTTTCAGGCGTACCTATATTAGCTGAGTATTTCAAAGATATAATAGATGAAGAGACAGTTGTTGTTTCTCCTGATTTAGGTGGAGTAACACGAGCTAGAAACTTTGCTAATTTATTAGATCTTCCTATCGCTATTATAGAAAAGAGAAGACCAAAGGCTAATGTGGCAGAAGTAATGAATATCATTGGGGATATAGACGGCAAAAATGTTATATTAATTGATGATATAATTGATACAGCAGGAACTATTACTCAAGCTGCTTCTGTGTTAAAAAACTTTGGTGCTAAGAAAGTCTATGGCTGTGCCACTCATGGAGTATTATCAGGTCCTGCTATAGAAAGAATAGAAAAATCTGAGCTAGAAAAATTTATTATCACTGATACTATACCACTTTTGGAGGATAAGAGAATCAAAAAGATAGAAGTAGTATCTGTAGCTCCAATATTTGCTAAGGCTATAAAAAGAATTCATGACAATGAGTCTGTAAGTACATTATTTGAATAAAGTTCACAGGAGATGATTTTTTGTTTGTTGTAGTAGGTCTAGGAAATCCTGGAAAGGATTATACTAATACGAGACATAATGTTGGTTTCGATACCATAGATTTATTAGCAAAGAGGAATAATATTAGTATTAACAAGATCAAATTTAAATCTGTCTATGGTGAAGGAACTATAGGAAACGAAAAAGTTCTTCTTGTAAAACCTCAAACATATATGAATAATAGTGGGGAGACTGTTCGTGATATATGTAACTTTTATAAGCTATCGGTGGATAAGATAATAGTAATTGTAGATGATATTGATATTGATTTCTCTAGGGTCAGAATCAAAGGAAAAGGCAGCGCTGGGTCTCATAATGGTATGAAATCAATTATATATTTACTGGGGAGAGATGATTTTCCTAGAGTAAAGATAGGAATTGGGAAAAAACATGAAGGACAGGACCTAGCCAACTTTGTGTTAAGTAGATTTCCTAAGGATGAGAGAGAAATTATTGAGGAGTCTATTTTAACAGCTGCAGAATCAGTAGAGGCTATTATAAAATATAATTTAGATCAAGCAATGAATGAATTTAATACTAAAGGAAATAGAGCCCAGGATTAAACCTGGGCTATGGTGTTTGGGGTGAAGACATGAATAATTTTTTGATAGATCCATTAAACAACTTGGAATCATATAATAAACTTATAAAAGATATAGAAAAGAAAACAAGTCCTATAGCTACCTATGGAATCATAGATGAAAGTATAGGGCATATTATCTATGCTCTTAAGGAGCATACTAATAAACAAATACTCTTAATTACAACTAATGAAGTGCGCAGCAGAAAGATTTATGAAGATATAGTAAATTTAGGGAATAAAGATGTGGTATTATTTCCAAAGAGAGAATTACTTCTCTATGATGTTGATGCTTTTAGCTATGAGAATTCAAATAAAAGACTAGGTATATTATCTAAGTTAGCCAAGGGGCAGGATATGTTACTTGTTGCATCTCTTGAGTCCATCTTTAGCAAACTTATGTCTAAGGATATCTTCAATTCTTATTCGAAGAAAATTAGTTTAGGTGAAGAAATTGATTTAGAAAATACTATTGAATTATTAATAGATGGTGGATATGAAAGAGTAAGTATGGTAGAAGGTATAGGGCAATTTAGCATTAGAGGTGGAATATTAGACTTTTTTCCACCCTATAGTTTACACCCTTATAGAATAGAATTATTTGATGAAGAAATTGATTCTATTAGGACTTTTGATATTACAAATCAAAGATCAATAGAGGTCCTTGATTTTGCATTTATTTCTCCAGTAAAAGAAATCTTAGTAATTGATAAATATAGAGATGAAATTATTCAAAATCTAAGCAATGATTTTTTAGGTTCAGTATCTAAATCAAAGACTAATATGCTAGAGAAGCAGAATATGGAAGTTAAATTCAATAAATATAAAGAGCTTCTTGAGGAAAAACTATTTTTTTCCAATAGAGATATGATAGTACCTTATATACCTGGAGAAAACTTAACATCAATTTTTTCTTATTTAAAAGATGATGCTATGATTTTCCTTGATGAGCCAAAGCGAATCGAAGAATCTGCAAAGAACTTAGAAGAAGATTTCAACATGAAGTTTACAGATCTTTTTGAGATAGGAGAACTCCTTCCTTTACATAAGAATATTAATTTCGATTATAATACTATTCTAGAGGATATGAAAGAAAAGATATGTATCACCAATAGTGCCATACTAAGTGGAGATAATAGTTTTAAACCCAAAAAAATATATGATTTTTCCATAAAAGGCATGCAGTCTTACCACAATAAGATGGATGTTTTAAAGGAGGATATTAATCATTATAAATACAGAGGTTATAAGATTATTATACTTTCTGGCACGGAAGAAAGAGGTAGGAGGATTCAGGAAACTTTATTAAATCTTGGTGTTGAGTGTAGTTTTATAATGGATAAAGGTGTTGAGATTAAATCTTCACAAGTTTTTATTACTCCAGGCAGTACTCAAGGAGGATTTGAGTATCCAGGATTAAAGTTTATTGTAATTAGTGATAAAGAAATATTTGGTGCCGGAAAGAGCAAATCAAGTAGATTAAAAAGAAAAAGCCAAAGCAAGTCAATTAATCTTTCAGATCTTAAGGTAAATGATTATGTAGTACACGAAAACCATGGTATTGGTCGTTATGAAGGTGTTGAACAATTAAATATTCAAGGAATAAAGAAAGATTATCTTACCATAAGATATAAGGGTGAGGATAAGCTTTATGTACCAATAGACCAAATGAATTTAATACAGAAATATATTGGTCCAGATAGCATAAAACCAAAGGTAAACAAACTATCCAGTGCAGAATGGGCTCGAACAAAGGAGAAGGCTAAGAAAGCTGTAGCTGATATGGCTAAAGACTTGCTAGAGTTATATGCTAAAAGGGAAGCTTATAAGGGTTTTGCTTTTTCTAAAGACGGAGAATGGCAAAGACAATTTGAGGATTTATTTCCATATGAGGAGACAGACGGACAATTAAGAAGTATTATAGAGATTAAAGAAGATATGGAAAAATTCAAACCTATGGATAGACTTCTATGCGGAGATGTAGGATATGGAAAGACAGAAGTAGCACTTAGAGCTGCATTTAAGGCTATAATGGATGGAAAACAAGTTGCATTTCTAGTCCCTACGACTATTCTTGCCCAGCAACATTTTAATACTCTAGTGGATAGATTTTCCAATTACCCAATAAGAATTGCGATGCTAAGTAGATTTAGAACTAAACAACAGCAGAAAGTTGCAATTGATAATATTAGAATGGGTGTTGTAGATATTGTAGTGGGAACTCATAGGCTATTATCTAAGGATGTTCTTTTTAATGATTTAGGATTGTTGATTATTGATGAAGAGCAGAGATTTGGAGTAAAACATAAGGAAACTCTTAAACAGCTTAAAGAGTCAATAGATGTACTGACACTTACAGCTACACCTATACCTAGGACTTTGCATATGTCCTTATCTGGTATTAGGGATATGTCTGTTATAGAAGACCCACCTGAAGAAAGATACCCTGTTCAAACTTATGTAGTTGAGTTTAATGAACAAATGATTAGGGATGCGATTCTAAAGGAAGTAGGTCGTGGTGGTCAAGTTTATTTTGTATATAATAGAGTTGAAACAATAGATAGATTTGCATCAAAGTTAAGAGCATTAGTACCTGAGGCGAATTTTGCTATTGGCCATGGACAAATGGGTGAAAGAGAACTGGAAAAGGTAATGATGAGTTTTCTAGAACAAGAAGTTGATGTACTTTTATGTACAACTATAATCGAAACAGGATTAGATATCCCTAATGTAAATACTATAATAATCCATGATGCAGATAAGATGGGATTATCCCAACTGTATCAATTAAGAGGAAGGGTAGGACGGTCTAATAGGATTGCATATGGATATTTTACTTATGAGAAAAATAAGGTATTGTCAGAAGTTGCAGAAAAAAGATTAAGAGCAATAAAAGAGTTTACTGAATTTGGTTCAGGATTTAAAATAGCCATGCGAGATTTAGAAATAAGAGGGGCAGGCAATCTCTTAGGTATGGAGCAACATGGACAAATTGAATCCATTGGATATGATCTCTATGTTAAGTTTTTACATGAGGCCATTAGAAGATTAAAAGGTGATAAAGTAGAAGAACAGCTAGATACTACAATTGATATAAAAATAGATGGATATATAAAATCTAAATATATTGAGGATGAAGAACAAAAAATTGAAGTCTATAAGAAGATTGCTTCAATTTCCAATATGGAAGATTATAGGGAGCTTCTAGATGAATTAATTGATAGGTTTGGAGATCTGCCTAAAGAAGTGGAAAATCTGATGGATATTTCCTATATAAGATACCTTGGAAGTAAGACTAATATAAAAAATATTAGTCAGGTAGATAAAGAAGTTGTACTCGATTTTAACTCTACGGACAATATAACAGTAGAGCTTATACAATATTTAGCTACAGAATATGGAAAAAAATTAAGTTTTGATTTATCTACACCTCCTTCATTTAGATATAAAGCAAAAGACAATCTATTAAATGAGCTAAAATCTTTAGTTGAAAAAATTAGTAGTTTTAATAAAGAGAAGAATAATATATAATATATGTGAATTAATAAAAAGATATAGAGAGGATGTTTTTATTTGTATAAATTTAAAAATAAAGGATTATTAGTAGTTGTACTGTTGTTAGTCTTGATATTTGCTTTAACTGCATGCAAGAATACTGATGAAGGACTTGTTGCAACTGTAGATGGTGAGGAAATTACTGTCGAACAATTTAATAGCGAATTTCAGGTATTCAAAACATTGTATGAACAACAATTAGGCCAGGATGCCATGTCTCAAACCGATGAAGAAGGTAGGACCTTTGAGGAAAGACTTAAAGAAAACATAATTGAAAAGCTAATTATAGAAAATATTATAGCTAGCGATGCAAAAAATAAGAATATTGTTGTTACTGAGGATGAGATTAAAGTCCAAATGGATGAATATATTAAGCTAATGGAAGGACAGGAGAAGTTCGACGAATTTTTAAAAGAGAAACAATTAACTAAAGAGTTCTTCGAGAAAAATCTAAGTAAGGAATTATTGCTTTCTAAGCATAGAGAAGCTTATTTAAACGAAGTAGAAGCAACTGACAAAGAGGCAGAAGAATATTTTAATGAGAATAAAGAAAAATTAATTGTGGTTAAAGCTAGTCATATATTAGTTAAGACTGAAGAAGAGGGAAAAAAAATATTAGAAAGATTAGGTTCTGGTGAAGATTTTGCTTCACTTGCAAAAGCAGAGTCTATAGACAGTGCATCTGCTACTAGTGGTGGAAGTTTAGGATATTTTAAAAAAGGAAATATGATTGCTGAATTTGAGGAGGCTGCTTTTGATTTAGAGGTTGGAGAGATTAGTGATCTAGTTAAGACTGAAGTAGGATATCATATAATATATGTTGAAGACAGGAAGGATACTTTTGAGGATTTAAAAGATGATATTATCATTGTGTTAAAAGATGATAAATATTTAAATGAACTTGACAAATTGAGAGAAAATGCAAAGGTTAAGATTATATTAGATACTAAATCAAAATAAATATATAAAAAAGAGTTTAACTATTTGGTTAAACTCTTTTTTGCAGTTAATGTAAATACTTTAACTTAATATTACATAGATGTATAAATTTTTCTCTTTAGATAAATAATAATCTCACTACACAATTATTGTTTAAGGAGGTTAATAATGAAAGCCACTGGAATTGTCAGGAGAATAGATGAGTTAGGCAGAGTAGTAATTCCAAAGGAAATTAGAAGGACACTCCGTATTAGAGAAGGTGATCCCTTAGAAATATTTACTGATAGAGAAGGTCAAGTAATTCTAAAGAAATATTCTCCTATTGGAGAGTTAACTGAATTTGCTCAGGAATATTGTGATTCGCTTCACGAAAATACAAATCATACAGCCATGATATCGGATAGAGATTTTATAATTGCTATATCTGGTGGGTCGAAAAAGGAATATTTGGAGAAAAGAATTAGCCCAGAGTTAGAAAAACTAACAGAAAAAAGAACCACCTATGCAACAGATGAGAATAATAAACCCATGAAGATTATTTATGATGACATTAATATTGATAAATACATGGCTCAAGTAATTGTACCTATAGTAATGCAAGGTGATCCTATTGGTTCAGTAATGCTTATATCAAAGGAACCAACAATAAATATGGGAGAATTGGAATTGAAGTTAACTGAAATTGCTGCTGGATTTTTATCAAAACAGATGGAAAATTGAGAGCCTACCCAATTGGGTAGGTTTTATCTTTTAGTATTATTTTAATAAGTTAAGTGATATAATATAAAAGATTATTGATGGGGGGACGAATATGTCGAAAAATAATAATTTTTTAAAGGGAGCAGCTATATTAGGAATTGCAGGTGTAATTGTAAAGATATTAGGTGCTATATATAGGATACCACTTACAAATATAATAATGAATGAAGGCATGGGGTATTATCAGACAGCATACCCTTTATACACTTTATTGCTTACTGTATCTACTGCAGGGTTTCCTATAGCAATTGCAAAGCTTGTATCGGAGAAAAGAGCCATAGGGGATTTTAGAGGAGCTTATAAGGTATTTAAGGTTGCTTTATCAGGACTTTTAATAGCAGGAGTACTTACTTCTTTATTTGTATTCTTTACTGCGGATACCATAGTTGAGAGATTAGGGAATAGCAATGCATATTATGCATTAATTGCATTAGTGCCAGCACTACTTCTTGTACCTATAATGTCTGCATTTAGAGGATTTTTTCAAGGATATCAAGATATGACTTCAACAGCCTTATCGCAGATAGTTGAACAATTTTTTAGGGTAGCATTTGGATTATTATTAACTTATTTACTAATTGATAAAGGAATTCCAATGGCAGCAGGAGGTGCATCTTTTGGTGGATCTGCTGGAGCTATTGGAGGAACAATAGTTATTGCATTTATTTATTTATATAGAAGAAGAGAAATATCAAGAGAATTAGAAACCAGCATTATTACAAAAGAATATAAAGTAGAAACTATTATAAAAGATCTTCTTATAATAGCTATTCCAATAACAATTGGAGCTGCTATTGTCCCAATTATGGATACTATAGATGTTGTAATAGTCTTAAAAAGGCTACAGGCTATTGGATATACAGAAGCAGAGGCTAATGGCTTGTACGGCAATCTAAAGGGTATGGCACAGACTTTAATAAATCTACCTCAAGTATTTTCTGTTGCTATAGCCATGAGTTTAGTGCCTGCTATATCTGATGCCAATGCTAGAAAAAACAAAAAAGATGTGGAGTCCATCACATCTTCAGGCATAAGAATCACATTGTTGATTGGACTTCCTTGTGCTTTAGGATTATTTGTACTTGCAAGGCCTATAATTGCATTACTATACTACAAGAGTGATATTGAAACTATTATAAATACAGGAAATATCTTAACGATACTGTCTATAGGGGTTATATTTCTTACTTTGGTTCAGGTATTATCATCTATATTACAAGGGCTAGGTAAACCAATGGTACCTGCAATAAATTTGTTTATAGGTGCAATAGCTAAGGTTATTCTTTCTTATACATTAACTGGTGTTCCTAGTATAAATATTTATGGTGCAGCAATATCTACTGTTGTGGCATTTTGCATTGCCGCTATTTTGGATCTAATTTCAGTATTGACATATTCTAAAATTAAATTAAATGTGAAAGATGTATTTGTAAAACCAGCTATATCAGCCATAGGTATGGCAATTGCTGCTATGGTTTCTTATTATCTTTTGATGGATATAGTGGGAGGAAAACTATCAACCATTTTAGCAGTATTAGTTGGAGGAGTATTATATGTTATACTTTTAGTGATTACAGGGTCAATCACATCAGAAGACTTGAATATGTTACCAAAAGGTGATAAAATAGGCAAAGGATTAGAGAAATTTAAACTAATGAAGTAGTTTAGTAGAGGGAGAAATAATATGGGTAAAATTTATGTAATAGGACTTGGACCTGGTAGTGTACAATCTCTTACTTTAGGTGCTCTAGATAGAATCAATTCAGGAGATAAAAATTTTTTAAGAACAGACAAACACCCTACTATAGAATACTTTGTTGAAAAAAAGATTCCTTACAAAGCATATGACTATCTCTATGATAGAGAGGATGATTTTCACAAAGTTTATGAAAGTATTGTTTGTGATTTAATTGAAGAATCTAAGGGATCTTCAAATATAAACTACTATGTACCAGGTAATCCCATGGTTGCAGAAAAGACCATACAACTTTTGCTTGAAAAGGGTATAGATATTGAAATAGTATCGGGTATGAGCTTTATTGAGCCCATGATAGAACTAGTAGGAAGAGATCCAATAAATGGACTTAAAATAGTAGATGGTGCTTCTTTTGATAGTTTGATGGTGGATATAAACTCAGATATGATTATAACTCAGGTATATAATCGTCGAATATTGTCTGAAGTAAAAATTATATTGTCCGATATATATGGTGATGAGTACAAAGTGTACTTAATTCATAGTGCTGGTGTAAAGGAAGATGAAAAAAAGGACTTTGTACCTATATGTGAATTAGATAGATCTGAAGTAATTGGGGCCCTTACTAGTATATATATACCGAAAATGGAAAAAATAAATAAAAAAGTATTTGATTTCAATGACTTATTATGTATAATGAGATTATTAAGATCTGAGGATGGGTGTCCATGGGATATGGAACAAACTCATGAATCCATTCGACAATCTGTTATTGAAGAAGCTTATGAAGTAGTAAATGCAATAGATAGCGGTGATATCGACAATATTATTGAGGAGCTAGGAGACCTATTGTTGCAAGTAATATTTCATTGTCAGATTGCATTTGATGAAGGGGAATTTAGTCTTTATGAAGTAACATCAGCTCTTGCCAATAAATTAATTTATAGACATCCTCATGTTTTTTCAAAAAAAGATGTGGAAAACTCTGACGAAGTAGTATATAATTGGAATATATTAAAATATGCTAAGAGGGACATCATAAGTTTTACAGACAAACTAAAAGATATTCCAAAACTACCAGCTTTGATGACTAGCTTTAAAATCCAAGAAAAAGCAGCTGAAATTGGATTTGACTGGGAAGACATCCAAGGTCCACTTACTAAAGTAATGGAAGAATATGAAGAGGTAGTTGATGCTATGGATAAATTTGGAGGTGGTGCTGAAGAGACTGAAGGAGAATTAGGAGATCTACTTTTTGCAGTAGTTAATCTTTCCCGATTTCTTGATGTCAACCCAGAAGTAGCTTTAAACAGAACTATAAATAAATTTATTAGAAGATTTGAGTTTATGGAAGAAAGACTTACAGAAATCGACAAAACTTTTGAAGAAATGACTTTGGTTGAAATGGATGAATTATGGAATCAAGCAAAGATACATAATATCCATTAGGATTGAAAATAAAAGCAGATAGAAGTGGCATTTATAACTTTATTTAGAATTAATTATTAAATAAACAATCAAACTATGAGGAGGAAATTATTATGAACAAAGCTGAATTAGTAGCAGGTATAGCTGAGAAAAGTAATTTGACTAAAAAGGACGCAGAAGCAGCATTAAATGCATTCATGAGAACAGTTGAAGAAACACTAGCAGGTGGAGAAAAAGTTCAATTAGTTGGATTTGGTACTTTTGAAGTAAGAGAAAGAAAAGCTAGAGAAGGTAGAAACCCAAGAAATCCAGAAGAAGTTATAAAAATAGCAGCTTCAAAGGCTCCTGTATTTAAAGCAGGAAAAGCTTTAAAAGAATTAGTTAATAAATAATAAAATCAGGTCTTTGACCTGATTTTTTTGTAGAGAATGACCTTGTGTATTAGGAGGTAAAAATATGAGAATAGACAAGTTTTTGAAAAATGCTAGGATAATTAAAAGGAGAACTATAGCCAAGGAAGCCTGTGAACAGGGAAGGGTATATATTAATGACAAAAATGCCAAACCTGGAGATGAGGTAAAGATTGGTGATATAGTGCAGATAAATTTTGGCACTGGTTCTATGAAGTTTGAGGTCATGGATATTACTGACAATGTTAAAAAAGATAATGCAATAGAATTATATAAAAAGATAGAATAAAAGACTTTGTAATAAAAGTCTTTTTTTTTTCATAAATATTAGTAATTAGTTAAAGGAGGGAAATCAATGACTGAGAATAAGATAAAGTTTAAAAATCAAAACATAATTGTTGAAGATAGAGGATTGATGACAGTAACAGGTGTGGAACAAGTAGAGAGCTTCAATGATAGTACAATCATTCTTACGACCATAAAGGGAGGAATGACCATAAAAGGTGAAGAACTAAATATTTCTAAGCTAAATTTGGATGAAGGTAGTGTAAAAATAGATGGAAAAATAAATAGTGTAGCATATACAGCTCGTGAGGCAACGCCAAAGAATATAATGGGAAAATTGTTTAAATAATATTATTTAAGGAGAGTAAAATGGATACTTCATTAATCCTAGAATTACATATTTTCTTGACATCTATTTATGGAGGGTTGATAGCTGGGTCTGTTTATGATATATATAGAACTATAAGATATTATTCTAGACCCAGCAAATTCATATCCTATTTAGGAGATCTTATATTTTGGACAATTATTACCTCTATATTTTTCTATATCCTTATTAAAATTAATTGGGGTGAAATAAGGGGGTATATTATACTTGGGTTCTTTATTGGTGTCATTACATACACAAAGATATTTAGTAGGGTTATTTATCCAGTTTTAATAAGAATCGGAGGAGTTTTAAATAAAATTGTAATAGGAATTGTAACCATTGTTTCATATCCCGTAAAATTATTTAAACGAAAGTTATTACCAACACTAAAAAAAGCTAAAAAAATACCGATAGAAATAATAAGAGAAATAAAAAAATACAAAAAGATAATTTCTACAAAGAAATAAAGGAGTTTTTAAACTTTTGTAGAATACTATACATAGGTGGTGGAATTATGGCAAATAAGAAAAGAAAGAAAAAAAGATTAAGGTTAATACATATGATAATCGGTTTTTTCTTTATATATATTACCCTTATCTTTTGGAACCAAAAGAATCTAATGGAAGGTCTAGAGGCAAAAAGGGATTACAATCTGAAAGAAATTCAAGTTTTAGAGAAAGAAATAGAAAATTTAAATGAAGAAATTGAAAATAGCAATTCTTTGCAATTTGTTGAAAAGATTGCTAGAGATGAATTAGGAATGGTAAAACCAAGAGAAATTATATATATTGATAAAAATAAGAAAAAAAACCATTTCTTAACCATTAGAAATAAGTAGATTTCATTGACAATAAAAGATTTCTAATATATACTTAATTAAGAAAATTATTTTAAGGGGGATCATTAATTCATGCCGGTATCAGTAGGAGATGTAGTTGATGGCACTGTCACAGGGATAACAAACTTCGGTGCGTTTATCCAGCTACCAGAAGGGAAAAGCGGACTTGTCCATATTTCAGAAATATCTCACGATTATGTTGAGAAAGTTGTTGATTACTTAAAGAAGGATCAGAAAGTAAAGGTAAAGGTTCTTTCAATTTCAAAGGAGGGAAAAATAAGTCTTTCCATAAGACAAGCAAAACCTAAGACTAATAAACCAGTTGAAATTGAATGGAATAAACCAGATGATAAAATGAAGTTTATGTCTTTTGAAGATAAGATGAATAAATTTTTAAAAGATAGTAATGAGAAGATGGATCAATTAAAAACAAGAGATAATAGAAAAAGTAGTGGGCTTAAACCAAAAAAGACAAATGGAACAGATATATAAAACCGGAAAATTCCGGTTTTTTTATTTTTTATTTACAATAAACCAACAAAATTATACATTAAGTGAATAATCGCTTACATTAGGTTGGAAGCATTGAAAACAAGTGACTTAAATCTTAATCTAATATGGATTAAGATTTATTTAAGAACAGTTAAGGTTATAGGAAATACCAATATTTTATGTCTAATATTTCTTTTAGATTAGTACTTTCCTTTGACAAATTATTATTACTTCTTTTGTTAGTATTAACTCAATATAACAAGGGAGTGATTTTTATGATGAGAACAGAATCCTTAAGAACAAAAAGGAATTGGTATGATTTAGGTATTAGATTAAATAGTAACGCAATCATAATTTTACTTATGGGATTTTTCCTGGCTAGGACAAATATACTTAACAAATTGACACCATTTGGATTTGCCTTTCTACTAGCATATATTGTTATGAAGGGTGTAAAAGTGTCCTTGCTATTATCTGTGTTGATTGGAACTTTTACATTTCAAGGATTAGCTGGAGTAAGCTATGGGATTTCATGTATACTAGTTTTTTCTTTCTTTGCTCTAATTAAAGAGGAGAAAACATATTCCTTAGTAAAATCCATACTAATAGGAACAAGTATATTTATTATAAGCAGATCATTTGGACTTATTATGGAGAAAACATTCTTCATATATGATTTATTCCTTATTATATTTGAAGGAATAGTTGTTTTCACCATGAGCTATGTTTTTTCCTTTAGTCTCCCTATAGAGAGAGTCAGCAGTACAAGCATAAATAATGAAAAAACCATTAGTTCATTTATTACATTAGCTTTAGCACTTTCTGGGATTAGCAATATGGGCATATTAGGAGTTGGGATTAAGAATGCTGTTTCTGTGATTATAATATTATTTCTAGGATATAATCAAGGAGCATTATTTGGTGGTACTTCAGGGATGATACTAGGCATGGTGTCTTATATATCTAATCCAGAGATGCCATTTATAATAGGCATATTTGGTATTGCAGGGTTATTGGCAGGAGTTTTTAGAGATTTAGGGAAATCCGGATCAGCACTAGGTTTTTTCCTTGGCAATGGAATAATGTCCTTTTATATAAATGGACTTGGGACATCCTTCCTTAGTTACAGAGAAATAATAATCTCCACATTAATATTTTTTCTAGTATCTAATAAAACAAACAGTAAAATCTCCAATATATTTACTTTGGATTCCAGCATAAAAAAAGACTATAGCTTAAAAAGAGATGAAATTGTTGTGAAAAAACTAAATAGAATGGTAGAATTGTTTGAAAATCTAAGTGCAACATTTAAAGAATCTGCACAGGAAAGGGATTGTCATTCAGCAAAACAAGTATATAGTTTAGTAGATGGCATAGTAAATGGTATATGTAACAAATGTCCGAGGTACAATATATGTTGGGAGAAAAACTATTATAATACCTATCAGAATTTCTTTAATCTAGTTGGAAAAGTTGAAATTAAAGGAATTGACAATGAAAGCGTTCTATTAGGTGCCAAAAAATTCTGTATTAAGGATGAAGAAATAATAGACATAATAGATAGGGCTGTTGAGAAGCTTAAATTAACTCAAACTTGGGAAGTGAAATTGAAAGAAAATAGACTTCTTATGTCAGAACAACTTGAAGGTATTAGCAAGGTAATAGGAAATATGACTACAGATATTTATTCCAATCCAATATTTAATAAAGATCTGGAACAAACACTTTACAAGGACTTAAAGAATAAGCGAATAGATGTAAGGGATGTGTCTGTAGCACAGATAGGTCAGGAGGATTTTGATATATTTATAGATTTGAATACTTCTATGCTGGAAGAAAACAAATTAAAAAGTATAGTCTCTGAGAGCTTAAAATTTCCAGTAGTGGGAGATAATTATCTTGTAAATCAAGGCAGTCAAGTAAAAAGGTTTAAATTACTTAGGCATAATAGATTTTCTGCTATGACTAAGATAGCATCAGCGGCTAATTCAGAAAACAAAATATCTGGAGATAGCTACACCTACGGAGAAATAGAAAACACTCATTTTTCTGCTTTAAGCGATGGAATGGGCATTGGTAGAAAGGCGAAAGAAGAAAGCAAGGTAGCCATTGCATTATTAGAGAGGTTGATGGAGGCTAATATTGATAAAAATCTTACTTTGAAAACAATAAACTCTGTTCTAAGAGCCAAGTCAAATGAAGAAATATTTACGACATTAGATTTAGCATTTATAGATTTATATTCAGGAAAGTTACAGATGATTAAAACCGGAGCACCATCTACTTTCATAAGAAAGAAAGATAGAGTGGAGATAATTAGCTCTAGGACATTGCCAGTAGGATTATTGAAAGATATTGAGTTTAATATTTATGAAGAATATGTTGAAGATGGTGATATCATTGTTATGGTATCAGATGGAATACTAGATGCAAATAGGGATATAGCCAATCAAGAGGCTTGGATGAAGGATTTTATTATGAATATAGATAGTATCAATCCCCAAACTATTGCCAATATGATAATTAAAGAATCTCAAAATACATTATCTAATACTAAAGATGATATGACTGTATTAGTAACTAAGGTCTGGAAGAATGTATAAGATAGTGAATAGTTAATTAAATCTCCCTTACAAAGGCTGCAAAGAATAAAGATTATTCACGCAGCCTTAGATTTTGTTGACAATTAGGTTATAATAAAGGTATGTTCATATTAAGTACATATTGATATAATAATATTTAGGGTGATGAATTTGAAAGAAAAGGTTTTATCAACAATCAATGAATATAATCTAATAAAAGAAAATGAAAACATAGTAGTAGGTGTTTCTGGAGGGCCAGATTCTATGGCCCTATTATATGTCTTAATGGACATAAGAACTTCTATTAATTTCAATTTACTCATTGCTCATGTGAATCATGGTGTAAGGGGAGAAGATGCAAAAAATGATCAATTATTCGTTGAAGACATAGCTAAAGAGCTTAATATACCCTACTATGCTAAAGATGTGAATATGATTGAATATGGTAAAGAAAAGGGTATATCTTCTGAAGAAGCAGGTAGAGAATTAAGATATGGTTTTTTCAGAGAAATCCTTCAAGCTTTAGGAGGGGGGAAAATTGCTGTAGCCCACAATATGAATGACCAAGGTGAAACATTACTTATGAGAATTATGAGGGGTACTGGTATTGATGGTTTAAAAGGTATGGAATTTATTAATCAAGATATAATTAGACCAATTTTGGGTATAGATAGGAAAGAGATTGAGGAGTATATTGAAAAGAATGGAATTAGAACTGTATTAGATAAAACAAATCTTATGCCCATTTATTCTAGAAATAAGGTAAGATTAGAATTAATACCTTATATTCAAGATAACTTCAATCCAAATATAATTAATACCCTTTGGAGGATGTCAAAGATTGCTGCTATAGATAGTAACTTTCTAGAGAGCTATTCTGAAAAAAGATTTAATATCATGGTGAAAAATCAGGACAAACACTGTATAATTCTAAATAGGGATATGTTTTTATCTGAAGATAAAAGTATCCAACAAAGGATTATTAGAATATCCATACTAAAGATCAATGATTCTTTACATGGTATTTCTGAAAATCAAATATCCAGTGCATTAAATATATTTTCTATGTCTGAAACAGGTAAAGAAGTTCATATGTCAAATAATATTGTGGCAAAAACAAGTTATGGCGATTTAATAATTGAAAGATACAAAGAAAAAATCAACAATAAGTATTTCTATGAACTAAAACTATCAGAGATAAATAGTTGCGAAGATATAGGCTACTCTTTCAATCTTGGAGTATTTTCTGTGGATCATAACTTTGTAATGGATAAGAACAAATTTACTCGATATTTTGATTTTGACAAGATCCTAGGGAAAATAGCAGTAAGGAGTAGACTAAATGGAGATAAGTTTACGCCTTTTGGGATGGCAGGTACAAAGAAATTAAAGGATTATTTTATTGATGAAAAAGTTCCAAAAGAATTGAGAGATAGTATTCCTATCATAGTAGATGAAGAGAATATTCTCTGGCTAGTAGGATATAGAACTAATGAAAATTATAAATTGACTAAAGACACAAAAAATGTTTTAGTTATATCCTACAATAAAATTGATAATACATAACAAGGAGGATTTAAATGGAAAATATAATTAAGAGCATATTGGTAAGTGAGGAAGATATTGCAGAAAAGGTAAAGGAATTGGGTAAACAGATTACAGAAGATTATAAGGGCAAGGATCTTATACTAGTAGGTATCCTAAAAGGAGCAGTTATTTTTATGTCTGATTTATCTAGAAATATTAAGATGCCAATAGGTATGGATTTCATGGCTGTATCAAGCTATGGAAGATCATCTACATCTACAGGTGAAGTTAGAATAATAAAGGATTTAGATTTTAGTGTGGAAAACAAGGATATCATCATTGTGGAAGATATCATAGATACAGGATATACATTGGCTTATCTAACAGATAATTTAAGAAAAAGAGGTGCAAAATCTGTTAAGGTTTGTACACTTTTAGATAAACCTGAGAGAAGAAAAGTAGATGTTGCTGTGGATTACTTAGGCTTTGCTATTCCAGATGAATTTGTAGTAGGGTATGGGCTAGATTATGCTGAAAAGGGCAGAAATTTACCATATGTTGCTGCCTTAAAAGAAGAAGTATATAGCTAATTAGATGGTTGTAAAATGAAATTAATGATGATATAATGATATGATATCATTTGGCAATAGACGGAGGGAGGATTTGTATTGAGAAAGTTTTTTAAAGATATTAGCGTGTACCTACTAATAGTGATTGTTATAATGTTTTTTGTAAGTACACTAGGAAATAATGTAGAAGAAATTAAAACAGTAGATGTGACTGAATTAGTAGGACATTTGAATAATGATAGAGTTGAGAGTATAACTATGGTAGGCAAAGAAGTGCAAGGTAAACTTAGAGATAAAACTCAGTTTACTACAATATTACCTGATGAGATGAGATATACTTTTTATTCTGATTATTTGAAGGATTTAGTTGATAGCAACCAAATTAATTATAGTGGCAAATTAGAGCCAACTACTCCTTGGTTTATTAGCGCAATTCCAACTATATTAATGATTCTCGTTTTTGTAGTATTTTGGTTTGTTTTTATGCAACAATCTCAAGGTGGAGGTGGCGGCGGTAAAGTCATGAGTTTTGGGAAATCAAGGGCTAGAATGCATAAAGAAGAGGATGGCAAACTAGTTACCTTTGGTGAAGTTGCTGGATTAGAGGAAGAAAAAGAAGAGCTTAAGGAGATAGTAGATTTCTTAAGAGCTCCTAGAAAATATATTGAAATTGGTGCAAGAATTCCTACAGGAGTATTACTAGTAGGGCCTCCTGGAACTGGTAAGACTTATTTGAGTAGAGCTGTAGCAGGTGAAGCAGCAGTTCCTTTCTTTACTATATCTGGCTCAGATTTTGTAGAAATGTTTGTAGGTGTTGGAGCCAGTCGTGTAAGAGATTTATTTGAACAAGCAAAGAAAAATGCACCTTGTATAATATTTATAGATGAAATTGATGCTGTTGGTAGAAGAAGAGGCGCTGGTGTTGGTGGAGGTCATGATGAAAGGGAGCAAACTCTAAATCAACTTTTAGTTGAGATGGATGGATTTGCTACTAATGAAGGAATAATAGTTATGGCAGCAACTAATAGAGCTGATATACTTGATCCTGCCTTACTAAGACCAGGTAGATTTGACAGAACTATTTATGTTGGATTACCAGATGTGAAAGGTAGAGAAGCAATACTTGAAGTTCACACAAAGAATAAACCATTAGATCCAGAAGTAAATTTACAAGTAGTAGCGAAAAGAACTGTAGGTTTTACGCCAGCAGATTTAGAAAACCTTGTTAATGAAGCTGCTATATTAACAGCCAGATTTAATTTGAAATCCATTCCCATGGATTTAATTGAAGAGGCATCTATTAAAGTTCAAGCTGGACCAGAGAAGAAATCTAAAGTTGTAAGTGAGAAAGAAAAGAAACTAACAGCTTATCACGAAGCTGGGCATGCACTTACTTCAAGACTGACTCCTGATACAGATCCAGTTCATATGGTGACTATAATTCCTAGAGGAATGGCGGGAGGATTTACTGCTTATATACCTGAGGAAGATAGATCTTATCTAACAAAGAAACAAATGGAAAATAGATTAGTAATGCTTCTTGGTGGTAGGGTAGCAGAAGCTTTAGTATTAGAAGATATAAGTACAGGAGCTCAAAATGATATAGAGAGAGCAACTAAAATTGCAAGATCAATGGTAACTCATTATGGTATGAGTGATATACTTGGACCTATGACTTATGGTTCTGATGAAGATGAAGTCTTCGTTGGTAGAGATTTTGGTAGGGCAAGAAATTATAGTGAAGATGTGGCTGCTGCAATAGATAAAGAAATGAGAACCTTAATTGATACAGCCTATAATAAAGCAGAAGCATTATTAAATGAGAATATGGATAAACTTCATAAAGTTGCTGAAGCATTGCTAGAGAAAGAAACTATTGATGGCAAAGAGTTTGAAGCATTATTTATCGGAGCATAAAATAGGAGATTTTCTCCTATTTTTTTTATGTGTAAATGGAAGATTTAATTCATTTTATGCAATTTATCATTCATTTAAAGTTAATATTGAAATATATGTTGCAAAAACATACCAAGTATTACTATAATAGACTATAGATAGAAGTTTAAAAATACTTATGATAAAGAATAGGAGGTAACAAAATGTTTGATGATAAAAAGATTGATAGTATAAAATCATCTGTTGAATCTTGGGATAAGGAATCAATACAGAAATCATTGGCTAGATTTCCTGAAAGAAAAGAAAAGTTTACTACGGGTTCCAATGTTGAAGTAAACAGGCTATATACACCTATTGATATAGCTGATATGGATTATAATGAGGATTTGGGATTCCCAGGTGAGTATCCATTTACTAGAGGCGTTCAATCTACTATGTATAGAGGTAGACTTTGGACTATGAGACAATATGCAGGATTTGCATCTGCTGAGGAGTCAAATCAGAGATATAAATATTTACTAGATCAAGGACAGACTGGTCTTAGTGTTGCTTTTGACTTACCAACACAAATTGGATATGATTCTGATGATGGCTTATCAGAAGGTGAAGTTGGCAAGGTGGGAGTTGCCATTGACTCATTAAAGGATATGGAAGTGCTATTTGCTGGAATTCCATTAGATAAAGTTAGTACATCCATGACAATAAACGCACCAGCATCTGTTTTATTAGCAATGTATATTGCAGTTGCAGAAAAACAAGGAGTTTCAAGGGAAAAATTAAGAGGAACAATACAAAATGATATTTTGAAAGAATACATAGCAAGAGGAACTTATATTTTTCCACCAGCAGAATCTATGAGACTAATAACAAATATTTTCGAGTATTGCTCAAAGGAAGTGCCACAATGGAACACTATAAGTATCAGTGGTTATCATATAAGAGAAGCAGGTTCTACTGCTGCACAAGAGGTTGCATTTACTTTAGCAGATGGAATTGCATATGTAGAGGCAGCAATTAAAGCAGGACTTGATGTAGATGATTTTGCTCCAAGATTATCATTCTTCTTCAATGCTCACAATGATTTATTAGAAGAAGTTGCAAAATATAGAGCTGCAAGAAGACTATGGGCGAAGATAATGAAAGAAAGATTTAATGCAAAATCTGCAAAATCAATGCAACTAAAATTCCATACACAAACAGCTGGTTCTACATTAACAGCTCAGCAACCAGATAATAATATAATTAGAGTTACAATTCAAACTTTAGCAGCAGTTCTTGGGGGGACTCAGTCACTTCATACAAATTCAAGAGATGAGGCTCTTGCATTACCTACAGAAGATTCTGTAAGAATTGCTTTAAAAACTCAACAAATAGTAGCTCATGAATCTGGAGTAACTGAAACAATAGATCCACTAGCAGGATCATATTATATAGAAAGCTTGACTAATAGCATTGAAGAAGAAGCTATGAAGTATATTGAAACAATAGATGAGTTAGGTGGATCACCTAAGGCTATTGAAAAAGGATATATTCAAAAAGAAATTCAAAATGCTGCTTATAAATATCAAATGGAAGTAGAATCATTAGATAGGATAGTAGTCGGAGTAAACAAGTACCAAATTGAAGAAACTGATAAAAAGGAACTACTAAGAGTAGACAAATCAGTTGAAATCAATCAAAGAGAAAAATTGAAAGTATTAAGATCTGAAAGAAATAATGAAGAAGTTGAGAGAAACTTAGTTATACTAAAAGAAAAAGCTCAATCTGATGAAAATTTAATGCCATATATATTAGATGCAGTTAAATCATATGCAACTCTTGGAGAAGTTTGTAATGTTCTGCGTGAAGTATTTGGAGAATATCAACAATCAGTAATACTATAATACAGTGAAAAGTGAATAACTAATAATTAAAAAGATTCATATCTTTTAGTTTCTAAACTATTCACTTTTCACTATGAGTTATTCACTAAATAATTGAGGGAGGATTATAATTATGGATAGACCAATTAGAGTGTTGGTAGCGAAACCAGGACTTGATGGACATGATAGAGGAGCAAAGGTAATTGCAAGATCTCTTAGAGATGCTGGCATGGAAGTTATATATACAGGTTTAAGACAAACACCTGAGCAAATAGTAGCTGCTGCAATCCAAGAGGATGTTGATGTAGTAGCCATGAGTATATTATCAGGAGCACATAATCATTTATTTCCAAAGGTAGTGAATCTGCTTAAAGAAGAAGGGGTAGATGATATGCTTATACTTGGTGGAGGAGTTATTCCAGAAGATGACATACCATTTCTTATTGAATCTGGCATAGAAGCAGTATTTACTCCAGGAACATCAACTAAGGATGTAGTAGATTTTGTTACTAACAACCTTAAAAGATAATTTAGGTGGTGCTTTATTTGAACTTAGAGGAACAACTATTAAAGGGTAGTAAAAGGGCCTGTGCTAGACTTATTACCATGATAGAAAACAATGACAAGGAAGCAATTGATATATTAAAGAAATTGTTCTATAAATCAGGAAATGCTTATGTAATTGGTATAACTGGTCCTCCAGGATCAGGTAAATCAACTTTAACTGATAAATTAACTAAAGAGCTTAGGAAAGCAGGCAAAAAGGTTGGTATTGTAGCTATTGATCCTACAAGTCCCTTTAGTGGAGGAGCAATCTTAGGAGATAGAATAAGAATGAGTGACCTAGCCTTAGATAAGGATATATTCATAAGGAGTATGGGTACTCGTGGATCTTTAGGTGGAATGTCTAAATCTACTTGGGGTGCAGTAAAGGTACTGGATATATTTGGTTGTGATTATATTTTTATTGAAACTGTAGGAGTAGGACAATCAGAAGTAGATATTGTAAAGACAGCAGATACAGTACTTATGGTCATGGTTCCAAACTTAGGTGATGATATCCAGGCTATAAAGGCAGGAATTATGGAGATAGCAGATGTTTTTGCTATCAACAAATCAGACTTAGATGGGGCAGACAAGACTAAAGTAGAGATAGAGATGAACCTCGATTTAAATGAAAAAACTGATTATAGACAGCCTGTAATTAAAGTATCTGCTGGACAGAACAAGGATATAGATGTATTACTAGAAAAGATACTAGATCATAAGAAATACTTGGAAGAAAATAATAAACTAGAAGAAGTAAGAATTAGAAACAATAAATTAGAAGTATTAAAGATGGTTGAAGAAGAACTAATGAAGTTAATATTAGATAGAGCAATAGAGGGAGACTTAATTGATAACTTAGCGAAAAAAGTTACACTAAGAGAAACTGACCCCTATACTGCTAAGGATGACATAATACAGTTAATAACTAAAGGTGAATAGTGAAAAGTTCTTCACTATTCACTAAAAAGGAGGTAATCACATGGTTGGTAAAGTTGATCATATTGGTATTGCTGTAAAGAACTTAGATGAAACACTTAAGTTTTATGAAGATATATTAGGTATGAAATGTGTAGAGAAGGAAGTAGTAGAGGAGCAAAAAGTTAAAGTTGCATTTTTACCTATAGGAGATACTGAAGTAGAATTACTTGAATCAACAGAGGAAGATGGACCTATAGCTAAATTTATAGAGAAAAAGGGTGAAGGAATTCAACATATTGCTTATAAAGTAGATGATATTGAAAAAGCAATAGAAGAGTTAAAAGAAAAAGGAATTAGAATGATAGATGAAAAGCCAAGATATGGTGCAGGTGGTGCAAAGATAGCCTTTTTACATCCAAAATCAACATTTGGAGTGCTTATAGAGCTTTGTCAAAGGGATTAAGTACATAACAAAAAAAGGAGGATAAATATGAAGGAAAAAATTGAAAGGCTCCTAGAAACCAAGAAGAAAATTGAACTTGGGGGCGGAGAAAGTAGGATTGAAAAACATCACAAGTCTGGGAAACTAACAGCAAGAGAAAGGATTAATCTATTATTTGATGAAGGTAGCTTCGTAGAAATAGATAAGTTTGTTGAGCATAGATGCACAAACTTTGATATGGATAAAGTAGAAGCTCCTGCTGATGGTGTAGTAACAGGTTATGGTACAGTAGATGGTAGACTTGTATTTACCTATGCTCAAGATTTTACAGTAGTTGGAGGATCTTTAGGTGAAATGCATGCTGCAAAGATTTGTAAGGTTCAAGATATGGCATTGAAAATGGGAGCACCAATTGTAGGATTCAATGATTCAGGTGGAGCAAGAATCCAAGAAGGTGTAGATGCATTGTCAGGATATGGAAAGATATTCTATAGAAACACTATTTCATCTGGTGTTATACCTCAAATTTCAGTTATAATGGGACCTTCAGCAGGTGGAGCAGTTTATTCACCAGCATTAACTGATTTTATTTTCATGGTAGATAAAACTAGTATGATGTTCATTACTGGACCACAAGTAATTAAATCTGTAACAGGTGAAGAAGTTACTCAAGAAGAATTAGGTGGAGCAAGTACACACAATACTACATCTGGAGTAGCTCATTTCATAGATAATACTGAAGCAGAATGTATTGAAAGAATCAAGGAATTATTATCTTATTTACCTTCCAACAATTTAGAAGAAGCACCGATTTATACTATTGAAGATGAAATAAACAGAGTTGAAGAAAAACTTAACGAATTAATTCCTGTAAATCCTAACAAGCCATATGATATGAAAGAAATCATAAGACTTTTAGCAGATGCAGGAGAATTCTTCGAAGTACAACCATATTATGCACAAAATATTTTAACTGGATATATAAGATTAAATGGAAAAACCATAGGTGTAATTGGTAACCAACCTAAGGTTTTAGCAGGATGTTTAGATATCAATGCTTCAGATAAAGCAGGAAGATTCATAAGAACATGTGATGCCTTCAATATTCCTTTATTGAACTTAGTAGATGTACCAGGCTTCTTACCAGGGACAACTCAAGAATATGGCGGAATTATTAGACATGGTGCAAAGATGCTCTATGCTTATAGTGAAGCAACAGTTCCAAAGGTTACATTAATAGTGAGAAAGGCTTATGGTGGAGCATATCTAGCTATGTGTTCAAAGGATTTGGGAGCAGATCAAGTGTTTGCTTGGCCAAATGCTGAAATCGCAGTTATGGGACCAGATGGAGCTGCTAATATTATATTTAAAAAAGAAATTGAAAACTCTGAGGATCCAATAAACACAAGACAAGAAAAGATTGCTGAATATAGAGATACAATAGCGAATCCATATATAGCAGCACAAAGAGGCTTTGTAGACGATGTAATCGTTCCAAGCACTACAAGACCAAGACTTATATCTGCCTTTGATATGTTAGAGTCTAAGAGAGAAAACAGACCTGCAAAAAAACATGGCAATATGCCAGTTTAAGAGAGGTGAGATAATTGGGTAATAATATTAGTTTTGGAGATAGTTTAATAATTACTGTATTTAGTATGGTAGTTGTTTTTGCAGCTTTACTTGCTCTTGCAACACTTATATCCATACTGAAAAATTTAAGTAAGGAAAGAAAAATTGAGGCTACGACAAAGCCATCAGAACCAGTTAAGGCTAAAGGAGTTGCACCAACAGAATTAGTGGAAGCTTCTAATGATGAAGAGTTAGTAGCAGTTATTGCTGCAGCTATAGCAGCAAGTTTAGGAGTTAGTGTACCTGATATAAATATAAAAAGTATTAGAAGGGTATCTCAAAGCACTCCAGCTTGGGCAGCCATGGGTAGACAAGAGCGTATATATGGTAAATTATAATATTAATTATTGAGGAGGCATATTCATGAGAAAGTTTATGATAAATGTAAATGGAAATTCCTATGAGGTTGAAGTTGAGGAAATTGTAGGAGGAGTAGCACAAAAATCTGTAGCAACAACACCGACACCAGTAGCACCTAAAGCAGCACCAGCACAAGTGGCACCAACAGTGCCAGCTCCAAAGGTAGAGAAAAAAGAAGTTGTAGTATCTGCAGGGCAAGAAGTTATTGAGGCTCCAATGCCAGGTACTATATTAAGAGTCGATGTAAAAGAGGGCGATACAGTTAAAGCTGGGGATATTTTACTTATTCTAGAAGCTATGAAAATGGAAAATGAAATAGTAGCTCCAAGAGATGGAGTTATTGCAGCTATAAGTGCTTCCACAGGAAATACTGTAAATACTGGAGATAAATTAGTAGTATTAGACTAATTTCGCTAAGAAAGGAAGGTAAATTTCATGAATTTAGTAGATATATTGCTGGACTTTTTTCAGAGTACAGGATTTGCTGCCATTACTTTAGGACAGGCAATAATGCTTTTGGTATCCTTTGTGCTTTTATATTTAGCTATTGCTAGGGGATTTGAGCCCCTATTACTTATTCCAATTGCATTTGGGATGCTACTTGCTAACTTGCCATTAGCAGGATTGATGTCTCCGCCTCAAGATGGACAGGCAGGAGGATTATTATATTACTTATATCAGGGAGTCAAATTGGGTATATACCCTCCTCTTATATTCCTTGGTGTTGGTGCTATGACAGATTTTGGTCCACTTATTGCAAATCCAAGAAGTATATTACTTGGAGCAGCAGCACAATTTGGTATCTTTGTTACTTTCGTAGGTGCAACATTGCTAGGATTTACAGGACCAGAAGCAGCAAGTATAGGCATCATAGGTGGTGCTGATGGACCGACAGCTCTATATTTAACATCAAAACTTGCACCTCATTTATTAGGACCTATAGCTGTAGCAGCTTATTCTTATATGGCATTAGTACCAATTATTCAACCGCCAATTATGAAGGCTCTAACAACTAAAGCAGAAAGAGAAGTAGTGATGGATCAATTAAGACCAGTATCAAAGAAAGAGAAAGTAATTTTCCCTATAGTGGTTACGGTTATGGTTTCCTTATTGTTACCTTCAGCAGCTTCTTTAGTAGGTTTGTTGATGTTTGGTAACCTATTTAGAGAATCATTACTTACTGACAGGTTGTCAAAAACAGCTCAAAACGAGTTAATGAATATTGTTACCATATTCTTAGGTACTACTGTAGGAGCTACAGCCAATGCGGAAACTTTCCTTACACCTCAGACATTAAAAATTATTGCACTAGGACTAATAGCTTTCTCTATAGGTACAGCAGCAGGAGTAATATTTGGAAAAATTATGTATAAGACCTCAGGTGGAAAAGTTAATCCATTAATAGGTTCAGCTGGAGTATCGGCAGTACCGATGGCAGCAAGAGTATCACAAAAAGTTGGACAAGAAGCAAACCCAAGAAACTTCTTATTGATGCATGCTATGGGACCAAATGTAGCAGGAGTAATAGGTTCCGCCGTAGCAGCAGGATTGCTATTGAATTTCTTTGGAGGCTAAAAGTAATTAACAATTAACAGAGAGAAAAGAACAATTAAATCGAGATTCTTCACCATTTTTGGAATGACCAAACTCGTCATCCTGAGTGCAACGAAGGGTCTCGGTTTTTCATTTTTGAATTGTTAACTGTTGACTATTAATCGTTAATTGTTGATTGAAAGGGGTGATTTTGTGTATAAAGGGTATATAACAGATATAAATGGAATAGTAGCTGGTCATTCTCAGTCTGAAGAAGGTATGACAGGATGTACTGTAATTATATGTGAGAAAGGTGCAACCGGTGGAGTAGATGTAAGAGGCTCAGCTCCTGGGACCAGGGAGACAGATTTGTTTAAAGCAGAGAAAATGGTAGATAAGGTTCATGCAGTGGTTTTATCAGGTGGTTCAGCATTTGGATTGGAAGCTTCATCGGGAGTGATGAAATACCTAGAAGAGCAAGGTATTGGATTCGATGTAGGTGTGACTAAGGTGCCAATCGTTGCATCTGCAGTCATATTCGATTTGAATATCGGAGACCATAGGATAAGGCCTGACTTTCAAATGGGATATATAGCTGCTAAGAAAGCCAATGCTCAAGAGCAACTACAAGGAAATATAGGATGTGGTATGGGGGCAACTATAGGTAAAATCCTAGGACCACAAAATGCAATGAAATCAGGACTAGGTTCCGCTACTGTTAGAGTGGGAAATTTAATTGTATCAGCAATGGTTTCTGTCAATAGTTTTGGTGACATATATGATTTTAAGAGCAATAACCAGATTGCAGGAGTATATGATTATGAGAATGGAAAATTATTAAACTCAATAAGTATCATGAAAGAAAACAATAAGGAACTAGGTTTTAATGTACAAAACACCACCATAGGTGCAATAGTTACAAATGCAATTTTGACAAAAGCTGAGGCAAATAAGATTTCTCAAATGGCTCACAATGGTTTTGCAAGGTCTATAAACCCAATCCATACAATGGTAGACGGTGATACAATATTTACTATGGCTACTAATGAAGTTAAAGGGGATATAAGTCTAGTAGGTACATTAGCAGCTGAGGCAATGAGTATGGCTATAACAAACGGAATAGTGTTTGCAGATAGTTCAAATGGGTTAAAAGCTTATAAGGATATTTAGATAATAAAAAGAAAATAAAATTTAATATTATTGTTGAAATAATACTGAATTAGAATTATAATGTTTTTGGTAGATAGCCAACATCATATAGAGTTGGACTGGATAAAAGTTAAATTCAATATTTTATCGACTGGTATCCAAAAAAATAAAAGGAACTAGAGCGGAGGGATTTATGTGGAAAAAGAAAAAAAGGTATTTAATTTAAAGAAGATGGTAGTTATAGCATTACTTGGAGCAATTTCAGTAGTCCTTGGTATGACCCCTATAGGTTTTATACCTGTAGGACCAACTAGAGCAACTATAATGCACATACCTGTAATTATAGGGGCTATAATGGAAGGACCAGTTGTAGGTGGATTTGTTGGGCTGATATTTGGCTTATTTAGCATTTACCAAGCATTGACTACTCCAACGCCTGTGTCATTTGTGTTTTTGAATCCATTGGTATCTATATTACCTAGAATTTTAATTGGCATTACTACTTATTATGTATATAATACTCTAAGAAAAATAGGTAAGAATAAGACCATTGGACTTCTTTACTTAATATGGATAGGTATTATAGCTTATTTATCTTATGGTATATATATTAATTTAGTGAATGAAAAGAGTATATGGTTAACATTGATGAATATTGCACTTATAATTCTAACTCTAGGAATAGCTTATTTAACTCAAGTTAAATTTAAAGATAAAGCTTTAGATGTTATAATATCTTCTGCTGTTGGTACACTGACAAATACTTTAGGTGTTTTATCAATGATATACCTATTATATGCAGAGAAATTTGTAGAAGCATTAGGTGGAGATGTGACCACTGCAAGAAAAATTATATTTGGTATAGGCTTGACAAATGGTATACCAGAGACGATTATAGCAATTATAATTGTGACCTCTGTAGTAGGAGCACTGAGGAGCAAAAGATAATGAAAGAAGGGTGAAATTATTGTTATTAGTCATAGATGTTGGAAACACAAATATAGTATTTGGAGTATTTAAAGACGAAGAACTTCTATATGATTGGAGAATAGCAACTGAGAGAGATAGGACTTCGGATGAATATGGGCTTCTATTTGAACAAATTTTTAGATATCATAAGATAGATCCAGCAGAAGTAGAAAATGTTATTATTTCTTCAGTTGTTCCACCTCTTATGCATACTTTACCAGCGATGAGTGCAAAATATTTCAATATAGATCCTATTGTAGTAGGACCTGGTGTAAAAACTGGTATGAATATTAAATATGATAATCCTAGGGAAGTTGGTGCAGATAGGATAGTAAATGCAGTTGCTGCTTATGAGAAATATGGTGGACCTTTGATAATAGTAGACTTTGGTACAGCTATTACATTTTGCGCTATTTCCAAAGAGGGAGAGTATTTAGGAGGTGCTATTGCACCAGGTATTAAAATCTCAACTGAGGCTTTATTTATGAGAACTGCAAAACTACCAAAGGTTGAAATTGCAAAACCAGATAAAGTTATAGCTAGAAATACAATAAATAGTATACAAGCAGGAGTAGTCTATGGATATATTGGTATGGTTGATTATATTATAGAAAAGATGATTGAAGAAATGGGTGTAAGTAAGGATAAATTTAATATTATAGGAACTGGTGGATTTTCGAATTTAATAGCATCTGAAAGTAAATATATTAAAAAGATAGACAAAATGCTAACCTTGGAAGGTTTAAGAATAGTATTTGAAAGAAATAAGTAAGTAGCTAGTCAGCTACTTACTTTTCTAATATGGAGATGAGAGTATGAGAATTGGAGATATAAAACTTAATAATAATGTATTTTTAGCTCCCATGGCTGGAGTTACAGATTTAGCATTTAGAATATTATGTAAAGAAATGGGAGCTGGATTGGTTTTTTCTGAAATGGTTAGTTCTAAAGGAATGTATTATAATGATAAATCAACAGAACAACTATTGGAGATAGACCCCAAGGAAAGACCAATTGCCATTCAAATATTTGGATCTGACCCGCAGGTAATGGCAAGTGTGGTGGAAAGTCATTTGAATCCTAGGGAAGATATAGATATAATAGACATAAATATGGGATGTCCCGCCCCTAAGATAGTTAAAAATGGGGATGGAAGTGCTTTGATGAAAAACCCTAAGTTAGTTAGGCAAGTATTAAAAGAAGTAGTAAAAGTATCTAAAAAGCCAGTTACTCTAAAGATTAGAATGGGTTGGGATCATGATAATATCAATGGAATAGATATAGCTAAGATTGCAGAGGAAGAAGGGATTGCTGCAATTACAATTCACGCTAGAACCAAAGATATGCTTTATTCTGGAGAGGCAGATTGGGATTATATTAAACTGGTAAAAGAGAATCTAACAATTCCCGTTATAGGAAATGGAGATATTTTTGAACCAGAGGATGGAGTAGAAATGCTTCAATATACAAAATGCGATGGAATAGCTATAGGTAGAGGTTCTCAAGGAAATCCATGGATTTTCAAAAGAATAGTTGATATAATGAATGGAAAAGAAGACAGTCCTCCAGGACATAGAGAAGTAGTAAATATGTGTATTCGACATTTAAATCTTGTGTGTTCAATAAAGGGAGAAAAAGTTGGAGTAAGAGAGATGAGAAAACATGCAGCTTGGTATTTAAAAGGGATGAAAAAGTCAAATGAAATCAAAAACTTAATAAACACTATTGACAGTAAAAAAGACATGGAACAAATACTTACTGAATATATGAATACTTATACACAGTAATCAGTAATCAGTAATTATTAGGAAGCCTCTCTCATATAATAGATTAAAAATTAGAGAGGAGGGTTACTATAGAACTTTTATATATTATAAATAGTGAGAGGTATTTAGACTATTACAAAGATGGATTTATGAAGTATATGCCAAATTTTCTTCTACCAAGCATTAAACCTAAGGTAATTGATGATATTGTTATAAAAGAAAATACAGTTGGTAAAGTAATAGGAATTAATCTGAAGCCTTTTGATGTGAATCATAAACCAAGTTTGGATATGTTTTTAATTGATGTACAGAAACTTAAGACTTCTGATGACACTAGATTGTTTATTGAAGGGCAAGAGAACTTAAATAGTGAAACTCTAAGATATATTGAAGAATATACAAATATGAGGATTTTAAATGGAGAAAATATTAAGATAAAAAATCTTTCCTTAGTCATAAAAGAAGTATATGCTATATTAAAGGAAGATCCTCGAGAAAAGGAAATTTTGATTATCTGTGATAATAAGGATATGTCAAAAAAAGTAATTAAGAGTATGGCAAAAGACTTTAGATTCATTACTACAGTAGGAACTAACAAAGAGGAACATGATGATATCTATAATTATATATTAGAAGAAACGGGACTATCCTTGTTTTACACATCCAATATTGATAAGATTCTTGAAAATTATAAAGTAATTATCAATTTCATGGATAATGTTAGCATGGATTTTTCTAGAGTAAAACGAAATTCTCTTATTTTCAATTTTGGAAGAGGCAAGTTTCCAAGCAATGGCAAGAGACCTCCTTTCATAGAGGATTTTGCTTATGATGCAAATGATTTAGATATTGTTGATAATAAGTGGCTATATAATAAAATAAGAACTGATTTATGTGAGGCTTTAGTAGGGAATAATCTAAGGAAGATAGGTTATTTATATGCTGAAAATAGATTTTATACTGTAAAGGAATATGTTAATTTGTACACTAAAATTAAAGGGAAACTTTAAGTACTTGACATTATTGCTTTACTTGATTATAATATCTTGCATACAATAATGAAATATACTTTTTTCCATTAAATGTAAAAGCAATAAGTAAAAATAATATATATAATAAACCGTTATAATTCTAATGTTTTATGAAAGGGAGAGAATTAAATGCCAGAGAGAGATGTATTTTTGACAGAGGATGGGTTAAAAAGACTTGAAGATGAGTTAGATGATCTTAAATCAAATAAGAGAAAAGAAATAGCTGGAAGGATAAAAGTAGCTTTAGATTTTGGGGATATAAGTGAGAATTCCGAATATGATCAAGCTAAAAATGAGCAGGCTCAATTAGAAGATAGAATTTCCAAGCTAGAAAATATGTTAAGAAACGCAAAGCTTATAGATGAAGATGATATTACAACTGATATTGTAGGTATTGGGTCTAAGGTTTTGGTTAAGGATCTAGAATATGATGAAGAAATGGAATATACTATAGTTGGTTCAGCTGAAGCTGACCCATATAATGGAAAGATTTCTAATGAATCACCAGTAGGCTCAGCCCTACTTGGACATAAATGTGGTGAAACTGTAGATGTTGCAGTTCCAGACGGAAAGATACAGTATCAAATATTAACTATTACAAGATAATGTATTGAAAATAACTAAGGAGGTAGAGTAGATGGCAGGAACAGAATTGAACTTAAATGAAATGCTAATGATGAGAAGAGAAAAATTAAATGAGTTGGTTCAAAAAGGTAAGAATCCTTTTCTAATTGAAAAATTTGATTACACACATCATAGCTCTACTATTAAGGATGAATTTGAAGAATTAGATGGGAAAGCTGTAGCAGTAGCAGGAAGAGTTATGTCTAGACGAGGTCATGGGAAAGTGAGCTTTATAGATTTGCAAGATAGTGAAGGTCGAATTCAAATATTCGTTAAACAAGATGTATTAGGTGAAGAAGAATATAAAGATTTAAGTCTTCTAGACTTAGGAGATATAATAGGTGTGAATGGGGAAGTATTTAGGACTAATGCTGGAGAGATATCTATTAGAGCAGAAAAAATCCTTATAATGTCCAAATCACTGCAAATTCTACCAGAAAAGTTTCATGGCTTGAAGGATCAAGATTTAAGATATAGACAAAGATATGTAGATCTTATTGTAAATCCAGAGGTTAGGGAAACTTTCTTACTTAGAACAAAGATAATTAAAGGAGTAAGAGAGTATCTAGATGAAAGAGGATTTATAGAAGTTGAAACCCCTATATTAGGAACTGTAGCTGGTGGGGCAAACGCTAGACCTTTCGCTACACATCATAATACTTTAGATATAGACATGTATTTGAGAATAGCTAATGAACTATACTTAAAGAGACTTATAGTTGGTGGATTTGAAAAGGTGTATGAAATGGGAAGAATGTTTAGAAACGAAGGTATGAGTCCAAAGCATAATCCTGAATTCACTAATATAGAACTTTACCAAGCATATGTAGATTATGAAGAAATGATGAGATTAACAGAAAATCTTTTTGCCTATGTAGCTGAGAAAGCTTTAGGAACTACTAAGATTAATTACCAAGGTGTTGAATTAGAATTGTCACCACCATGGAGACGATTAGATATGGCAGATGCAGTAAAAGAATTTACTGGTGTAGATTTTGCCACAATAAATACTGATGAAGAAGCTATATCAGTTGCTAAAGCCAAAGGACTTGAAATTAAACCTGGCATGACAAGAGGACATATTATATCAGAGATGTTTGAAGAATTCTGCGAACAGCATTTAATTCAACCTACATTTATAACAGGTCATCCTGTTGAGATATCCCCACTTGCTAAGAGAAATCCAGAGGATCCAAGAAAGACTAATAGATTTGAAGCATTTATCAACACTTGGGAATTAGCTAATGCCTTCTCTGAGTTAAACGATCCAATAGATCAAAGACAAAGATTTGAAGACCAAGTTAAACAAAAGGACTTAGGAGATGATGAAGCACATCCAATGGATACAGATTTCATAAATGCAATAGAAGTAGGGCTTCCACCTACAGGAGGACTTGGTATAGGTATAGATAGAATGATAATACTACTTACAAACCAACCAAGCATAAGAGACATATTATTATTCCCAACTATGAAGCCACTGGATGAATAATTAGTTAATGAATTTATTTTGAAAGTTGTAGATTTTAAATCTACAACTTTTTTAATGTAAGAAGTTAGAGATATATGGTATAATCAACCAGAAAAGAGTTAGATAATCATAGATAACATAGACTAATGAGGAGGTTGATTATGAGAGCTATATTAAAAGTAATGGTTATATTAATTATTTTATCTATATTAGTTCCAACAGTTGTAATAGCTGATACTAATCAAGATAAGCTTAAAGAAATGCTAGAAACATATAATGAAACTATTAAAGAACATGAAGCAACAAAAGAGAAGGTGAAAGAAGAAAACAAAGAAGAAATTGAGGGTAAAGTTGAAGAGCTAGTTACATCAATTAATTTCCCTGATGTTCATAGTTATCATTGGTTTAAAGATGATGTACGAGATTTAGTGAGTAGAGGTTCAATATCTGGATTTCCTGATGGTACATTTAGGCCATTTGATAAGGTAACTAGGGCAGAGTTTTTAAAGATGGCAATATTATCAGTAGATAAAACAATACAAGGAGTACCTACTATAGATCATTGGGCTTCAGGTATATTAAATTCTGCATATGATTTGGGTATTGTGTTAAAATCAGAAATATCTCAAACAAATATGGATCTAAATACTAATATTACTCGTTCTGAAATGGCTAGGATTTTAGTTAGAGTGAATGAAATCATTCAAAAAGAACCTCCTGTAAGTACAAGTGGAATAGAAAATATAATGTATGATTACTATCATGTGGAACATAAATTTAAGTCATATGTAGAACAAGCATATATGAAGGGTTTAGTAGCTGGTTCAGGTAATAGGAGTATATTTAATGGGAGAAATACTGGATCGAGAGCAGAAGCATCAGCTATGATCATAAGGTTACTAGATAATAGTAAGAGAGTAAAGGTAGATTTTGATAAGAAATGGTATCCAGATTATAATGGTGCATTAGTTAATGAAAAAGGACAAATGGCTGAGATGAAAGCAAAAGAATTTGTTTTAAATCTTTTGATACTGTAAAGATATATTCAGAAAATGGAAAGTATTATATTTCCGTAAATCTAGTTGATTTACCTGAAGGCTTTTACTGGCAACCTGGAATATCTGTATATATTGGTAATGGGTTTTATCTATATGCTTCATCAAATCGTGAGACAAAGGGTTTAACGGGTAATGTGGTATTTGAACTAGAAGGAGTTACTAAAAGTCATATTGAAGATGATGCTTGGTTAATATTTTCTCTTCAAATTGTATCTGATAAAAACATCCATGGTTCTATAAGATTTCTGTTAAACACCACAGGGCCAGGTATGGCAAGTGAGAATGATGGATCATTAGGGGATGATAGATATTTTCCATATGATACTACTAAGCAATTTGAAGGTTGGAAATAACTAAGATATATACCTAATCCAAAAATGATTAAAAGGATTCTAGAAATGACATTATGATAACTTGAAATACTTATTGACCAAAGTCAAAATTCATGTTACAATAATGTTTCAGCTAAAAACTGCTGATTTTCAATATAAAAGAAAATAAAAGTTTTATTAAAAAAGGTATTGACTTTAGTAACAAAAGAGAGTATTATAGTAAAAGTCGGCTGAGACATTAAACAAACTTAAATCAAAAACGATTTAAAAAAAGTTTAAAAAAACAGTTGACAGCAAATGAAAAATTTGCTATACTAAACAAGTCGCCTCGTGAGGGACGACGATGAACCTAGATAACTAAACAGTGTGAGAAACTTTGAATTAGAAATTAAGAAACACATGAATGAAGTCAGCA